>JAGLSB010000001.1 GCA_023135955.1 Bacteroidales bacterium
TTATTCTTTTCAGGCGATCAGTCATACGATCATAAATATCATCTTGCAGCCTGGTTACTTTTTGGAAGGCAGTTTGGTGAAGTTATTAAAGACAGACCAACAATTGCTATACCTGATGATCATGATGTTGGCCAGGGTAATCTATGGGGAGAAGGTGGTATTAATACGATAATTCCTGCAGGCAATGACGGTGGTTATTTTATGTCGGCTGAATACATTAAAGAAGTTGAACGTGCTCAAACAAGTAATCTTCCCGACCCATACGATCCTACACCTGTTGAGCAGGGCATTGGCGTATATTATACTTCATTAAATATTGGAGGAGTTGATTTTGCTATTATAGAAGATCGCAAGTTTAAGTCAGGGCCTGCTGGTCTTGTTCCTCAACAAGGTCCACGCCCCGATCATATTCTCGATCCTGATTATGATCCTACAACCGTAGATGTTCCGGGAGCTCAATTGCTTGGTGAACGCCAGTTAAAATTTCTCAAAGATTGGGGACAGAACTGGGACGGAGTGCAGATGAAAGCCGTTCTTTCTCAGACGGTTTTTGCAAATGCTGCCCATATTCATCATGGGGAAAGATTGATGGCGGATATGGATTCAAACGGCTGGCCACAAACCGGGAGGAAAAAAGCTCTTGAAGAAATCCGTAAATCCTATTCTTTTATGATTGGAGGAGATCAGCATCTTGCTACAGTAATCCATCATGGTATTGATGATTGGAAGGATGCTGGATACTCATTTTGTGTCCCTTCAATTGTAAATTATTATCCCCGCAAGTGGATGCCTTTAACCGAAGGTATAAGTCCTGTAACCAGTGATCTTGAACATACTGGAAGTTATCTGGATGGTTTTCATAATAAAATAAGAATGTATGCTTACGCAAATCCCGATGAAGATAATACACTGTTTCCCAAATGGAGGGAAGAAGGGTTTTGGGGGAAATTAGCAGCCGGACATGGAATTATTCGATTCAACAAAACCGACAGAACGATAACAATGGAATGCTGGCCCAGAGGAGTGGATGTTACAAAGGCAGATGCAAAACAGTTTCCAGGATGGCCTGTAACTATTAATCAGGAGGATAATTATGGAAGAAAAGCTGTAGCCTGGTTGCCTGAAATACACGTTATTGGAATGGAAAACCCTGTAATCAGGATTATTGACGAAACAAATAATGAACTTGTTTATACTCTCAGAATTAATGGTAACAGCTTTAAACCAAAAGTTTTTAAAGAGGGAAAATATACTATTAAAATTGGAGATGGGCTTACCAATGAAAAAGAATTTTCCGGGATTCAATCCAGAAAAGAAATTGAAAAAACAATAAAGGTGAAGTTTAAAAAATAGCACGATTCTCGTGAAAAATGAAAAAATATCTTGAATCACTTAAATAAATTATAATTTCAATTATGAAAAGCTTCACACTAATTTTTCTTTTTATCCTGACAAGTTTCCAGGGATTTTCTCAAAATCCGGATAGTCTTATTTTAAAGGTTCTTGAGGGCGAATATTGGTGTTGATGGTTTTAAATTTGATGCTGGTGATGCACGTTTTTATATTAATGATATTGTTTCATTTCAAAGCGGAATTAATCCAAATGATCAAACTACTTTCTTTGCGGAATTGGGATTGCATTTTCCTTTAAATGAATATCGTGCTTCATGGAAAATGGCAGGCCTTCCTTTGGCTCAGCGCTTAAGAGATAAAAATCACAATTGGCCGGATTTACAAAAACTTATTCCAGACCTCATGTCGCAAAGCGTAATGGGATATGCTTATACCTGTCCGGATATGATTGGAGGAGGAGAATATCGTTCTTTTCTAAATAATTCAACGATTGATGAAGAGTTGATTGTTAGATCCGCTCAGGTTCATGCGCTAATGCCAATGATGCAGTTTTCTGTTGCCCCATGGAGGGTTTTGTCGAAGGAAAACGCGGAGATTTGTCGTCAGGCGGCACTGCTGCATAACAAAATGGGAGCTGTATTTTTAGAACTGGCAAAAGAGGCTTCCACAACTGGAGAACCTATTGTGAAACCAATGGCAATGGCATTTCCTGAAGCCGGTTACGAAACCATAAAAGACCAGTTTATGTTGGGCGATAATATTCTTGTAGCCCCGGTTGTAGAACAGGGAGCCCGTTCACGAATGGTTGTCTTTCCAAAAGGTAAATGGAAAGGCGATGATGGTAAGTTAATAAAAGGTGGGAAGTCAATAGAGATAGATGTTCCTTTGGATAGATTGCCTTATTTTGAAAAGCTAAAATAAATTATAATGGGGTATGCACTCATGACCCGTGATTTTGGTTAATAATTTCCTTATATGAAACAGGTGCTTTATTTACAGCCTGCTCAACTAGTCGCAAGAATAAAAGTCCTCTGCTTTTTGATGTCCTTCTGTTATATCGAAACACGTATTCATCTAGATAGTATTCAAGTTTACCTTTGTTAAGGTAGCTTTGATGTGTCCCAAGTAACCATCTTTTTAACCATGATGCTATC
>JAGLSB010000010.1 GCA_023135955.1 Bacteroidales bacterium
ATTATGAAGCTTTATTTAGTATCTATTCAAATCGATATGGCCAATTCTCAACTCAGAGATTGATTAATAAAGATGATAGATATTCAGACTTTTTTATGGGAGAAAAAGGTTTGGAAAACCTTGTAAATCTGTATGAATCTAAAAAATATAATGACTTTATTTCATTATTAGGTAAGGTCGGTTTTAAGCTTAAGTATCACGCAGATAAAACGAAACTTAGGCAGGAAATTGATGAATTAAATATCATACGGAATTCGAAAAGTGTCAAGGATTTATTTTATTATATAATGGAGAAAGAGCTACTAACAATTTCTGAAAAAATTAAAGACTTTGAAAAAAACTTTGAGGGAGATATTAATCCGCAAGATGAAAACTATAAGGATTTTGATTTTTATAGTAAGCTGATGTCTTTACCATATCAAGAATGGATTAATCTCTTTAATTATGTTGAGCAGAATACGGCTTTTTCCACAATGCATAATACAAAGGGTGATGAATACAATAATGTTATTGTGGTTATTGATGATACTGCGTGGAGACAGCAATATAGTTTTGATAAAATGCTAAGTCAATCAGATTCATCTGAAGGCCGATTTGAGCGTACACTTAATTTGTTTTATGTATGTTGTTCTAGAGCAATAACAAATCTTGTTGTGGTTGCATTGACACCAATAAATGATATTACAAAACAAACTGCAATTAACTGGTTTAAAACAGAAAATGTACATGAACTTAGATAATCACCCCACACTGCCAAGCACATTTGCAATTCGAACAGACCGACCCCACAAATCGAAATTTGCAAAAGAGTGCAATAATAACTTCTTCCAATGAAATAAGTTGTTGTAAAAATGAAAAACATAAAAATATTGCTATTTACTTACCTTTCATTCAGCTTTCAATGGAGGGCCAATTTTACAAACATACTGCTTGAATTTATTTTAGCAAATGGAAGTAAGTCATAAAATAACTTTAATAATTGCTCACTTTGATTTCTCTAATTCTTATTTGAGAAATATCGCTTTACAAAAAAGCCTTAGTTCAATTGACGATGAAATCCCAATTGTATTGATTAGGTATGTAAATCCCAAATACCAATATTTACCCAATAGAAAGAACCTTACCTGTATTGATTTAAATGAAGTTGGAATTCTTTGGCAAAGAGAACGATTCTGGAACCTGGCACTTCAATATGTTGATGATGAATGCGAAAATGTTGCTTGGATTGATTCAGATGTTTATTTCATTGATGATAATTGGGTTCAAAAAGCGATTAAAAAATTAAAGTCTACCAATCTTATTCACTTATTTAATGAAGTTGTAGACAAACAACTTATTAATGATGAATTCGTTGATACAGGACTTATTCGCAGATCCATCATGGATAATCCCTTATCATATTTTCATAAGAATTATTTTTGTAACAGTGGAATAAGTTTAAACCTTGGTTGCTCTCCCGGATTTGCATGGGCTGGAAAAACAAAAATAATAAAACAGTGTTTTTTTCCTGATTTTTTAATTCTGGGTAGTGGAGATAAAGCACTATTAGCTGCTGCTTTTGGTAAACATGAAGAATATGCTGAAGCCTTAAAGCTAAACTTTAGTTTAATTCTTAAATATAAAAATTGGGCAACTAAATTTTATGAAGAAATAAAAGGCGATGTTAGTTGTATTCACAATACAATATATCATTTAGTTCAGGGAGATTACGGCAATAGACAATATTCAAATAGATATTCTTTGATTGAAAGTGTTGCGTTTGAATTTGATAAATTAATTGAATTATCAAAAGAAAGAACTTGGGTATGGAAAGAAGAAAATTATTTTAAAGAAAGAGTAAATAAATATTTTATAAATAGGCAAGATTAGAATATATGACCAAGATAAAATTGCACGGAACAAACGGATGGTTTGAAACGGAAAATGGTAAAACAAGTTGCGTTGGTGTATATACAGATAATTGCGTCATTATTCTAGATATAGGCACTGGTTTTAGAGATGTTGATCCAAACGATACTAAAGACAGACAGATGTACTTATTTATTTCTCATTTACATCTTGACCACATATATGGATTGCACCTTCTTAGTTTGCACTCCCCTTCATGTTTAAAAATATACATACCAGAAGATTTAATGGAGCATTTTGTTGCTATTTCAAAAGAACCCTTTGTTAAATCAATTGAAAATATGGAGTATCCTGTAGAAATTGTTGGCATTAAACCTAATTGGTATTATGAGACATTTTTTAGTTTCCAAGCTCTTTCTTTAGTGCATAACACAACTGCATTTTGTTATCGATTAGATATTTCTAATAAATCAATAAGTTATAGTGTTGATACCAAACTGTGTGAAAATGTATATAAAATATCTGAAAATGCAGATGTTTTCATCTGTGATGCAGCATTGAAAAGCAATGATAATGCAGATGGTAAATTTCACATGAAGATTAATGAAGCCTTTAAGGTTGCATCAAAATCCAATGTTAAGCTATTGATATTAACGCACTTCGGTGCTTTGAGATATAAATCAATAAAGGAAAGAGAATTGGAAGCACAATCAGCAGAAAGTGAATTCAATAATTATATAGTAGGGATTGATGGAAAGGAAATAACATTACAAACCGTACTGAAATGATAATAAAGAAGCATTGTTTAATAATTGGAGCAATGAAGTCAGGAACAACCTCATTGTATTGCACAATTAAAGAATCCCAAAATATCGATTCTTCTATGTATAAGGATACAAAATTTTTTATAGATAAAAACTGCGGTGGAAACTGGCAGAAAGGCATTTCATGGTATCAGCAACAGTTTTCAGATAATGGTATTATTAATCTTGAAGCTTCAACTCACTATTCAAAACTACCTGATTACACTTGTGTTGCAAATAGAATTTTAAAAACACTCAAAGATGTAAAATTTATCTACCTATTTAGAAATCCCATTGATCGTGCTATATCCCATTTCTTTCATAATAGAATTGTTGACAAAGAATCAATAGATATTAACTCTGCCTTTTCGAATGTTAATAGTAAATATTACCATTATAGTAATTATTCAAAGCAAATTACCCCTTACTCTAATCGGTAAATAACACTGCAC
>JAGLSB010000100.1 GCA_023135955.1 Bacteroidales bacterium
CAGCGGTAGCTGCTGGGGAGGTTCAGCCTGAGGTTGATTGGGAGATATCCGGGAAATACTGGATTTGGGAGACTAATTTGTGGTTGGTTGGGAGAATTTCAATTATTGATTTTGTTTGATAGCTTATTCATTAATGCTCGAATCATTTTTTTCAAATTAATAAATTCTTGCTCAGATGTTTTGGAAAACTCACAATATTGCAACTGACTTGCTATGATGTATTGAGTTTCTAATTCAGACAAAGATCCCAGGGCAATACTAAGAAAGTTTATATATTCTTTTGTTGATTTTCTTGCCGCACCTTCTGCAATATTACTTGGTACAGATACGGCTGATCGTTGCATTTGACTTGTAAGTCCAAATTTTTCTGTGACTGGAAAAGATTTAGTTATAAGATAGGTTTCTTTAACCAAAAACATTGATATTTTCCAAATATCCAGATCTTTGTGTGATCGAATTGATTTTTCCACGACAGTAAATATTGATTCTCTTCTTAATGGAAAAAACGTCAAAAAAACGCACAAGAAATTAAGTTTTTTTGGATTTTTTTATTCTGAATAAACAATTTTTCAATCATCCCCCAACCAATCACATATTTACCCTCCCAAATCCGGAGCCTCCCAGATATCTCCCAAACATCTACGGCTGTACCTCCCAAGTTCCGTAGGAACACCTCCCAATCAACCACAGGTTGAACCTCCCAAATTCCGACAGTAACGCCTCCCAACCAGCTACCGCTGGGTCTCCCAAGTTCCATCAGGAACGCCTCCCCAATCCCGATGCAAATCGGGATGTCTCCCATTCAGCCTATGGCTGAATCTCCCCATACCGACGAAACCAATCCAATATCAACGGACTAACCGCCATCTGTAACTTAGGCTCCCTAGGTCCGTGAGGCGTTCGTGGAAGAACAATCATTTCTGTAGGAACCCCCAATCTCTTTAAAGCAACATAAAATTCCTGTCCTTGTGTGAAAGGTATTCTGAAATCATTTTGTCCGTGAATAACCTGAGTAGGTGTTTTCACATTCTTAATTCTGTAAATGGCGGAATGTTTTTCATAAGCCTCATAATCTTCCCAAAATTCTTTTCCTCCCATATGTGCTACAAGATACTCTGGAATATCTGTTGTGGTAGTCATACTCACAAGGTTTGGTAATCCGGCTCCCATACTGGCAGCATTAAAACGATCAGTTTTGGTTACCATAAAACCGGTCATATATCCGCCATAACTCCAACCCATGAGGTACTGCTGATCTTCATCTGCAATACCCATTTCAATTACTGCATTTACTCCTGAAAGTAAATCTTCATAATCGCCATATCCCCAATCGCGAACATTTGCATATCTGAATTCTTTACCATATCCGGTGCTGCCTCTTGGATTGGGTCTTATAATTGCATATCCATTTTCGGCAAAATATTGCAATAAATATATAGATGGTTTTCCTGTAAAACTTTGTTGATATACTCCTCCAGGACCTCCATCAACATTAAGAATTACAGGGTATTTTTCTCCTTCTTTATAATTCATAGGGTAGGTCAGCAATCCTTCAATTTCCAAACCATCTGACGACTTCCAACTAATTAGTTCCGTTTTCGCCATGTCGGGTAGCTCAACATTTTCGTTAAGTTGACTAATTTGTTTTTGATTGAATGGAAAAGTATTTGAATAAAATACTTGTGGTAAGGTTTCTGTATCTTCATAAATAAAAGCAGCTGCATCTACTTTTGAACTAATGCTGAATCTACTTCTGGTACCTAAGCTGTTCGAAAGTGTTTTTGTGCTTCTTTCTGAATAAACAATATTCCCCAAACTAACAATTGAAATCGATTCTCCCTTAACTTCAAGAGAAAGAAGATGAGAGGAAGTACCAATAGCTTCACTTACATATATACTTTTAGCGTCCGGTGACCATCCTATCAGATTTGCATCCCTATTCGGTGTTTCCTGTAAGCTTAGAGTTTTTCCGCCATTAGCCGATACTGTCCAGATATCTGTAAGTCCAACCGCCTCTGGTTTCCCACCATTCGATTCATAAGCAATTACTTTACCGTTGGGAGAAAATTTAGGATTGCTGTCAACGCCTGGCCTTTTAATAAGGCTAACAATAGCTCCAGAATCGGAGGCCACAATTGAAATATCAGATTCAATAAATCCGGAATTTATAGTTGGTTCAGGTTGATGGGAGAAAACGATACTTGCACCATCGGGTGACCAATCGAAACCATTCACACTAAATTCCCCAGATGTAATTTGAATAGTATTTCTTTTTCCACACTCAGACTTTTCCAGATCTAGGGTGTATATATGATTATTTTTGAAGTTCTTATCGGTGAATATTATATCACGCTTTTCTTCCTTCTCTGTTTTTTCCTTCTCTGTTTCAGGATCGGTCATAGTAAAAGCAATTTTCTTTGAGTCGGCAGACCATTTATAACTTTCAACTCCATTTTCAGCATCACTAATTTTTTCTGCTTCACCACCCAAAATTCTCATTATATAAATCTGACTTGTATCATCACGGGATGAAGTAAAGCTGAGAAATTCACCATCAGGAGAAAATTGAGGAGAAGAACAGGATTTGTCGCCTTGTGTATATTGATAATTGAAAGATCCATCAGTGGCAGCAAGCCATATATGATTTAGATATTCAGACTTTTCACCCTCTGTAAGTGCTTCTCTAACCACATAGGCAATGTATTTGCCATTATGTGAAATAACTGTCTGGCCAGGCAATTCAAATGCCATGCTGAATTCGGGTGACCAATATGTTGTATCCTTATTGTAGGAAAAAGCAGGCCAAAAGTTGCTGAAAACGACGATGATAAAAATTATTTTTTTCATTATTTTAGATTTTATATAAAAATAAGAAATTTAGAACTATCCTGCCTTCGTAGATGGCAAATAAAAAACGATATAAATTTGTAGGGACAAGGCATGCCTTGTCCCTACAAATTTAAAACCTAACCGTAAATTTCACTTTCAAACCTGCATCAAAAACTTCAGGACTGAAGCGCTCGAGAGGATCTATAATGGGCGCATTCCATACTAAAAAGATCTCTTTCCCCGGCTTGATTATCCATTGAAAACGAGATTGCCATCCGATAGTTTCCGATTCATTATCGTATTGTGCAAAATTAAACCAGGTTAAGTTTGGAGAAAATAATACATTAAGATTCATTCTCCATATTTGGGTAGTGAAATTCCCCTGAGGTAATGAAACATATTTTCTATC
>JAGLSB010000101.1 GCA_023135955.1 Bacteroidales bacterium
GATCAGCAATAGTAAGACATTCACCATAATCATTCCATCCATATTTTTCCAATAACTCACCGCTTAATTCAATTGCTTCACGCGCAGTTGTTGTTCTCTCCAACATTAGTTGGCAAAGCCGTTGACAGTCGATTAATCCGGAATCGGACTGCAATTCCTCTCTACCACCAAAAGTAGACTCCCCAATTGCCAGTTGATGCTCATTCATACTCGGATATGCAGTATTTAAAAAATGATAAGTTTTTTTAACCTGAGGGATTGTTCCTATTGGTAAATGACTATAGGTAGGCATAGCAAAAGAATCGGAAGCTACACGTTTATACATTGTCTGTACATCATTTTTCTTATGTGTTTTAGCAGGTTGCACATCCATCCAGGATCTTGTTCTATGACTATCGTCTGTATGAGAAGTTATAACAGAACCATCGACAGTTGCTAGTTTACCAGCAGTTATACTAGTACAACCATCAGGATAAATACCTTCCCAATCGGCTTTACTCTGTGCAGAAACGAGGTTAAATACAAAAAGTAGAGTGATAATACTTATAATCAGATTCTTCATAAATAATAGATTTAAAACTTCTAAAATTAGAAATTTGAATCAGCATTACAAAACCTGAGAGAATGAATTCATTTGTTTGGCGAATCTGCATAAACAATGTAATTTTGCCTGCAATAATTTAAGGATATGGAAGCGAAAAAGAAGCAAGGCAGGTATGAAAGAGTAATCAAGCAACTTTCTGAACTACTTGCAATTGATAATGGAGAATTGGCTAGAATGGCGACAATAAATGCTGTTCTTCATAATAAGTTTGAATACTTTTTCTGGACAGGTTTTTATCTTTTAAGAAATAATGAATTAATAGTTGGCCCCTATCAGGGACCTGTTGCCTGTCAGAAGTTGACCAAAAACAATGGCGTTTGTTGGGCTACCATCAATCAGGGGAAATCAATTATTGTTCCCGATGTAGAGAAATTTCCAGATCATATAGCCTGCGATTCTCGCTCTAAATCAGAGATTACAATTCCTCTCACAAATTCACTCAACGAGATAATCGGTGTTTTTGATGTAGACAGTTCAGATTTGGATAGTTTCGATGAAATTGACAGGGAAAATCTGGAAAAGATTGTGGGATGGTTATTTCGACTACGCAATAACCCAGGAACAGAATAGAAGAAAACAGCACAATTGAAACGAGTTCTGCTCAATAAAAGAAGCTTGTCGAAAACGTTCATTGAAGCGTAGTCGAAATGAAGGTACAGAAATTAAAACTTAATAGACTTAGACGAAACGAATCAAGTTTTTCAAAAACAAATTACCCCAGCTCGCTCAAAGTTTTTATAATATCCTTGCTATTAACACTAATATTTGCACCATCTATATCGATGATTTTATCATTTTTAAATTCAGTGAGTGTACGAATAAAACTTTCTTTTGTAGTACCTGCAAAATCAGCCAGCTCTTTTCTTGTAAAAGGAAAAACAAAATTATCTGTTTTAAAAATATCTTCAGAAAAATAGAGAATAACATCAGCAATTCTTCCAGGAAGTTGCTTGTGAGACAATCCCAATAATCGATCAAATATAAATAAGCCCTCAGTACTAATTATTTTAAGGAGGTTGAGGCTATAATTACTGTTCTCAAGTAGTATCGACTTAAAAAGGCGTAAATCAAGATCGCAAATTTCTGCATCTGTAATAGCTTCGGCGGAATATTGATGCAAATTATCTCCAAATACTGACATTAAACCAATAAAACTCTCTGGGTTAGAAATTTTCAGAATTATTACCCTGTCATTTTTTCCTTCTTTGAATATTTTAACAAGTCCGGATTTAATAAAAATTAAATGTGACGTACGCGTATTTTGTTTGAAAATTACATCCTTCTTTTTGTATTTGACAACATTGATATTCTTCTCGATTATCTCCTTTTGTTCATCATTTAAGAGATGAGAGAAAGGTAAGCATTGAGAAACAATATTTTCGTCAGTCAGGATTGGCATAGTCAGTTAGATTTCGAAATAAAATTAAGAAATTTTTGTCAACTTTAATCCAAAAGATGATTAAATACTGAGTCTTCAATATATAATATCGATGTATATCATTCCAAATGTTAAGGAATATCACCCTAAAATCGAAAAATAATTAGAAATTTATTCCTATTTTTCGCAGATTGTTTAAATTCCTATAAAAAAATACTGATTTAGTAAATTCTTAAATATTATAACTATCATAATTACCATGTCTAGTAACAAAGATGTTTTTATTATTGACGATTCTAATACCAATATTGTTCTTATTGAGGCTATACTTGGTGCGAAAGGTTATGCAACACGAACTGCTCTATGTGTTAAAGAAGCTTTACCTCAAATTGTTAAGCATAAACCATCTTTAATATTGCTGGATCTATTAATGCCAGAGGTTAGTGGTTTTGACTTTCTGGCACAGATTAAAAATAACCCTAAATTAAATGATATTCCCATAGTTATTATATCGGCTTTGACTGAACAAGAAAATATAAAAAGAACCCTTGACCTAGGTGCAGTTGAATATTTGAGAAAACCACTTGAAATTCCTGCATTGATTAAAATTGTTGAAAAAATTCTAAATTAATCTGAACAATATTTATCACTGTTCTGCTAACCAATTAACAATTTTACTAGAATATGGCTTTTCTCTTGGAAAAGCTACATCAGCCAACTCACCTTTTTCGTCGATCATAAACTTCTGAAAATTCCATCTTACTTCAATATCCATCACTCCATTTAACTCTTTCAATGTAAGCCACTTATAGAGCGGATGAATA
Source organism: Bacteroidales bacterium (assembly GCA_023135955.1). Taxonomy (GTDB): domain Bacteria; phylum Bacteroidota; class Bacteroidia; order Bacteroidales; genus JAGLSB01. The sequence goes on from JAGLSB010000101.1 coordinate 2,807, forward strand.
TCCTCACCCTTAACAGAAATTTTTGACATCATTGGAAAACTTACACCATAATTCTTTTCACAAAATTCAGCGATCTCTTCATTACTACCCGGCTCTTTCTTTCTAAAATTATTAGCAGGAAATCCTATTATCACAAAATTCTGATTCATGTATTCCTTGTATAACTTTTCCAATCCTTTGTACTGAGGTGTTAAACTACATTTGGAGGCAGTATTTACTATAAGAATTTTATTCCCTTTCAAACTCTCAAATTTAAATTCATTTCCGGAAATATCTACAACATTAAAATCATAAATATTATCCTGAGCCATTAAGGAGAAACTTAGAAAAAATAGTAATGTAATAAATAGTGTCTTCATATCATTTATTTTAATTCAACGGATTGGTTAATAATAATCTAAGTATATATATTTCAAAT
>JAGLSB010000102.1 GCA_023135955.1 Bacteroidales bacterium
GTATAGCTGGATTTTGTTATTCCACCAAGCATCGCAGCACTTAGCAAGACTAAAGTAGGCCTGATCTGCTTGCCCTTCCTTCTAAGAATATAATTTGTTATTGAGCCGAGAAAAGGGACATTGCTTTGAATAGATTCTTTGAAATACTGTTCAAATAACCTTAACTCCTCTGCGATAGGCCGCTGTATGGATTTTAAATCATTCATATCTGTCAATTACCACGTCCAAAGTTAACATTAGTTTGCCTAGAACTAAAGATATTTTTAAAAACATACACTTATAATAATTTTTGTCAGATAAAAGTTGAACAATATCATTTTGATATTATGATATATTCATATATTTGCATTTGTTAATTAGTTTTTAGATAGAACAAATTATTTTGACCATTACGGAATAAATTATCCTTCTAAGCATCTGTTTAGGAGGCGGTTAAGCGAAACTTTTGTTTTATAATAACGGGTTATATTTGTGAGTATATTTAAGATTCAAGAAATGAAAATATCTGATCTAACGGCCGAGGAATTGGAAAAAGCCGCGTCAATGTTAAAAGCGATTGCGCATCCGATGAGAATTGCAATTTTAAATTACCTTGAGGACGGAACCAGACTATCGGTTACCGAAATCCATGAATTGTTGAAAATTGAACAATCAACAACATCACATCATCTTGGTATATTGAAAGATAAAGGAGTGCTCGGCTCACAAAGAGAGGGTAAAAACACCTATTACTTTCTTAAACACGACGATTTAAGCAAAATAGTAGATTGTATTGGGAAGTGTGCTTGTAAATAAAGCAAATGATATAAATTTATTTTTTCTGGTAAAAACACAATTTTACAACCCACTTTTAGAATCACAAAATATTATTTTAGCTATTGAAAGATTGAAACAATGATGAAGATTAGGGTAACAAAGGAATTTGATTTTGAAATGGCCCACGCGCTAAAGAATTACGACGGATTATGTAGCAATGTTCATGGCCATTCATACCAACTCTCAGTGTGTATTATTGGGGAGGTGTTGAATGATGAAGAAAATCCCAAAAATGGTATGGTCGCAGATTTCAGCGACATCAAAAAAATGGTTAAAACGCACATAATAAAGAAGTTGGAACACTCTTTAATGTTGTCAGGTAAGGAAGCTACCCAAGGCCTCGACCTCAAAAATCCAATGTTTGGGCGCTTAATGATGGTAGACTTTCAACCTAGTTGTGAAAACATAATTATTTATATATCAGAAGAACTTAAGAAGGTACTTCCCGGCCACTTAAGTTTGCATTCTCTTAAACTAAGAGAAACAAGCAATAGCTATGCAGAATGGTTTGCTGGCGATAATCCATAATTACCATGCCCAATAAAAAGAAGATTTTTTTTCTCGATGCCTATGCATTGATTTTTAGATCCTATTATGCTTTTATTTCTAATCCCATGAAAAATTCGAAGGGATTAAACACTTCTACTGTTTTTGGATTTGTATTGAGCCTGGACGAACTCTTGAGAAAAGAAACCCCAGACTTTATTGGCGTAATATTCGATCCTCCAGGACCCACTTTCAGAAACGAAATGTATTCTGAATATAAAGCAAACAGAGAAGCAACGCCGGAAGACATCAAAACAGCAGTTCCCTGGATAAAAAAAATACTTGAGGCATACAATATTCCTGTTGTAGAGGTCTCTGGTTATGAGGCCGATGATGTAATTGGGACACTTGCCAGGAAAGCTGAGAAAGAGAATCTTGAAGTGTATATGGTAACTCCCGATAAAGATTTTGCTCAACTTGTAACAGAGAATATTTATATGTATAAGCCAGCCAGAATGGGTAATGGGGTTGAAATACTTGGGATTCCGGAGGTGTGCAAAAAATTCGAAATAGAAGATCCGAGACAAGTAATTGATATACTTGGCCTATGGGGAGACTCTTCTGATAATGTGCCGGGAGTACCTGGAATAGGGGAGAAAACATCAAAAAAGTTGATTTCAGAATACAAATCCATCGAAAATGTATTAAAAAACCTGGAGGACTTTAAAGGCAAGCAGAAAGAAAACCTGCAAAATTTTAGTGATCAGGCTATCCTTTCAAAACAATTGGTTACTATAGAGCAAAATGTTAAGGTGGAGTTTGATCCTCAATCATTTGAAAAAGAAGACATTAACAAAGATTTATTGACAAATATCTTTGATGAACTTGAATTCAGGACACTGAAAAGCAAAATTCTAGGGGTTAAGCCAGCTCCTGCAATAAAGAAAGAGGGGCACCAGGGAAATCTATTTGGATTGGAGGAACCGGAACAGGAAACGGTTCCCGTAAGCAATTATAAGACAATTGAATCAGAAGAGAAAAAATACAAATTAATAGAATCTCATGACGAATTATTAAAATTATGCGAGGATATCAGGAAAAAAGGGGCTTTTTGTTTTGATACGGAAACAACGGGACTAGATCCGCATAATGCACAACTTGTAGGAATAGCAATATCATTTCTGCCCCATAATGGCTATTATATTCCCGTAAAAGAAAGCGATGAACAAACACTGGATTTTCTTTCGCCATTGACGGAAATTCTTGCTGATAAAAGCATTCTTAAAGTAGGTCAAAATTTAAAATATGATATAAGAGTATTAAAAAAATACTCGATAGAGTGCTCAGGGGAGATTTTTGACACCATGGTAGCACACTATCTGTTAAACCCTGAACGCAGACATGGTCTGAATATATTATCCGAAGAATATCTGAATTATAGTCCAGTTAAAATTGAAAAACTAATTGGCGAAAAAGGTAAGCTTCAAAAGACAATGGACAAGGTTCCTGTTGAAATAATAAAAGACTATGCCTGTGAGGACGCCGATGTAACCTGGCAGCTATTTGAGATTTTTTCACCGGAACTGGAAAGAAATAATCTTTCCAGGCTTGCTAAGCTGGCTGAAATGCCACTGGTTTATGTTCTTGCCGAGATGGAACATAACGGAGTTCATATAGACAAAAAAGCACTTGGTGCATATGCACTGGAATTAAATGCCGAAGCAATTAGAATAGAACAGAAAATTTATGAACTAGCGGGGCAGAGCTTCAATATTTCTTCCCCAAAACAACTTGGAGAAATACTGTTTGACAAGCTCAAGATTTCGGAAAACGCAAAAAAAACCAAAACTAAACAATATTCAACTGGTGAAGACGTTCTTTCCTCTCTTACTGATAAACACGAAATTGTGAATTATGTTTTGGAATTCAGATCTGTTAAAAAACTATTGTCGACATATATAGAAGCGTTACCTAAACTTTTAAATAAACATACAGGCAGACTTCACACATCATATAATCAAACCCTTGTTGCAACAGGTAGATTGAGCTCAAATAATCCGAATCTGCAAAACATACCCATACGGGAAGAGAGGGGGCGGGAAATACGAAAATCTTTTATTCCTGAAAATGATAAGCACATCCTGATCGCCGCCGACTATTCTCAAATAGAATTAAGGTTAATGGCACATTTAAGTAAGGATGAAAACATGATTTCATCCTTTAACAGGGGAGAAGATATACATACTGCCACCGCAGCAAAAATTAATGGTATAAAAGAGACCGAAGTTAGCAGAGATATGCGTTCGCAGGCAAAAACCGCTAATTTTGGTATAATATATGGCATTTCAGCATTCGGGCTGTCACAGCGTCTTAAAATTAAAAGAACGGAAGCAAAAGAGCTTATAGAAGGATATTTCAAGTCTTATCCTGCTGTAAAAAGCTATATGGACGAAAGCATCAGAAAAGCAGGAGAAGAGGGTTGTGTTTATACAATTCTTGGCCGAAAGAGGTTTTTACCTGATATTATCTCCAGAAATTCAATCGTTCGGGGAGTTGCTGAGCGCAATGCTATAAATGCTCCGATTCAAGGATCCGCTGCAGACATAATAAAAATTGCAATGGTGAAAATTTATGGAAGAATGAAGGAAGAGGGCTTAAAATCAAAAATGATTCTGCAAGTGCATGATGAATTGGTATTTGAGGTTCACATGAGTGAGGAGAAAATGATGAAAACTCTAATACGGGAAGAAATGGAATCGGCATATGAAATAAGCGTTCCCTTAACTGTTGATATGGGTATTGGGACAAATTGGCTGGAGGCTCACTAGAAAAATATATTTAATGTTGAATATAATTTAAAATGAAGATTAACCTATCCGGATTAACAGCAGAAATACTTCAAACAGAAAGTATTGAGTATACAGATACCAAGGATGTAAATACACTATTAAAAGTTCTTCAGGCCAAATCTAGAATCCTTAGTTCAGCAAAGCTTTATGTAACTATAAATGAGGAGCTTGCAGAAGAGAGACAGACTTTCAAAGAGAGTGATGAGGTCTTTGTTTTCAATCCATTTCCAGGAGGTTAAGACCCGGTTAAAATCTGTTTTGATTTTTGTTTGTTGGTTATTATTTCTATGCTTTTTCCAATTGTTTTATCTCCTTCAATAGAATGCATGATACGACCTTTTTGGAAGTAGTATCTGCTTATAATTTCTTCATTCAAAAAAGAAATAATCTCATCTTTAAAAACATTCAAATCTTTATTATTATCATGTTTTAACTTTTCTTTAAGGGCAAGAATTTCTGTTTCAGAGATATTATAATATTTTTCAGATTTTGCAGCTTTTATAAGGTCGTTTAATTTTTCCTCACTTCGGGTTTGATAATTAAAGTCCTTGCTGATCACAAATTCCTTAAAGCGCTCATATTCAGAATCAGTTATAGAAAATCCAGATACATCAGGAGCGTCAGGATTTTTTACTACATAATCAGTTGCGAAATCAAAAATGATATTTTTAACGTATAATTGGAGGCTTAATTGACTTAACATCTCCGATGTATCCGATACGTCGGGATGAATTCCGCCGCCATCATAAACCACCCTTCCGTTTTTGGTTGTATATTTAGTTATAAGTGAATCCGGGATATGTCCAACGCTACCATCCTCGTTTCGATGACTATAGTCAAGAGCCTGAATACATCTTCCACTGGGAATATAATATTTGGCTGTAGTAACTTTAAGCTGACTATTATATTTTAAATTTCTTGTAGTTTGAACCAGCCCTTTTCCAAAGGTTCGCTGACCCACAATAATTGCACGGTCTAAATCCTGTAAGGCTCCGGCTACAATTTCTGATGCAGAAGCAGATGATCGGCTTACTAGAACCACTATTGGAATTTCTGTATCTAAAGGTTCTGTGCTAGTATGGTATTCCTGATCCCACTGCCTAACCTTACCATGTGTGCTGACAATAAGTTCTCCTTTAGGAACAAAGAGGCTACTCACACGAACAGCCTCTAATAGTAACCCGCCCGGATTACCCCTTAAATCCAGGATTAATTTTTCAACTCCCTCCCTTTTCAGTTTTATAAAAGCTTCTTTCACTTCATTTCCAGCTCCCATTGTGAAGCCCGATAAACGAATATATCCTGTTTTTTGTTCAAGCATACCACTATATGAAACATTGTCAATTTGGATTTCCTTTCGAATGAGCTTCACTTTTTCTTCTTTCTTTTTTCCTGGTTTTTGAATCACCAGTTTAACCTCAGTATCCGGATCGCCCTTAAGTTTTTCGCTTACCTCAGAAAGCTCTTTTCCCTTTGTGGAAAAATTATCGACAGAAATAATTTTGTCACCCGCCCGAAGTCCGGCAAGCACCGAAGGGGACCCCTCATATGGCTCTGCAATTATAACATAATCACCACTCCTTCTTATTATAGCACCGATTCCCCCATATTTCCCCGTTGTCATAAAGCTGAAATCATCCATGTCCGACTCCGGTATATAGACAGTATATGGATCAAGTGATTCAAGCATTGACTTTATGCCAGCTTCTATTAATTTTTCTGGATCCGTTTCGTCCACATAAAAAAGATTTAACTCTCTGAACAAAGAGTAAAAAACATCCAGATTTTTTACAATGTTAAAATCTTTGTCAGAAGTTTTTATAAATCCAAAAAAACCAATGCTGATTGTAAAAATAATTGCAAATACTATTGTTTTATTTTTGTTGATCTTCATTTTCTGTAATTTACTAAATAATTTAACCTCCTAACCTTGAGTTTGTATGAGTAGTATAAACAAGGGATTCTGGTTGTGATTTAACGAACTAAATTCATTAATGATAAACAAGCTGCTGTCTGAATATTTACGATTCAATGAGCAAAAATAAGGATAATTAAGGCTTATACTTCTATTTTTAAGCTTTATTAACATTAGAAAGTAAAGAGAAGTCGGCCATATTTAATTAAAACGGCCAAATTTGGCTTATAAGTTTATGACAAGTATTTAACTATTATGGATAAAAGCTCTTTTTTGCGAATAGGTTTTGTTAGGAAGTCTTCGCAACCAGCAGCTATCGACTTGCCACGATCGTCACCCAGGGTATAAGCTGTTTGTGCAATTATGGGAAGAGATGGGCAGAGGACTTTAATCTCTTTGGTTGCCTGGTAACCATCCATTATTGGCATTTTAATATCCATTAATATTAGATCAATATTTTCGGGATCTTTTTTTATCTGATCTACCGCCTGTTTACCATTCCAGGCATGGAATACTTTTGCTTGAGTTGCAGAGAGTAGGGTTTCCAGGAACAAATAATTTAGCTCCTCATCTTCTACAATTAAAATAGATTTCCCGGACCAATTAATATCTAATATACCTTCATTTACCATTATAATAATAGAATCTAAATCTTTTTACGGAAAATAAAGTATAAGGTTGGGGATATGTGTGTTTATATAATTAACCCACGTAAACAACTCTAAAACAGGCGATTAAAAACTGAATTTATAACGCAAAAAAGCAAAATACATCTGAGAACGGTCTCCAGACTCACTAAATTCCCCACTAAACACTTGCGAAATAAGACTTAACTCCGTATTATCTTTAAGAGAATAAGCCATTGAAGGACCGGCGTAAAACCACTTAAGATCAGGGAAATACATTCCCGCGATAGACATATTTAATAAGGGCGTTATTGGATATGACATTTGAGCAAACCAATTCCACTTGCTAAAAGAAAGATTTTTAACAGTAAGCGGGCCTTGATAATATTCCATGAAACTGTTAATGTTGAAATTGTCTGGCAAAATAGAAAACAAACCCTCTGCTTGAATGTAAATGGAATTTCCAAAAGTATAATCCAGAGATATAGATGAATAGAAAATACCCGTTGTATCCTTAAAATTATCTATTGGTTGAAAATAGCTCATTTCGCCCCTGAATCCGGCACCCTTTATATCGCCCGACCAACCTAATCCGGCAAGATAATCCTCCTCAGCTAATATTCCCCCAAGGAATTGAAAGTCGTAACTCCATTTATTAAAACGATAATATCCCGCAAGGGTTAACTTATCCTGGTGGTCAAGCTTTGCGGCTATCTCCAGGCTCGAGGAATAATTTGGATAATACTGAATTCTAAAGGCGTCACTACCCGGCTTTTCGGCATAATCGAAATCAAAAAAGTTTTGCACATTGAATATGTCATTTGGATTCCACGCAAAAGTTTGCCCCCAGTTAATCCTTTGTCTTCCAAGCGTAAATACAAAATCATTTAAAGTATATTGAAAATATGCACGATCAATTGCAGTGTTAAGAAAGAAAGATTTTTCATCAAGAATATTCATTGATAAATCCAGGAAAGATTGCTCATTATCTATAGACTTGGCATATCCCTCAAAAAGTTGTATGCTTTGTCCATACATGAACCGATTTCTGAACTGCAGGCTTGCAGTAAAATTCTCATTCGGATACCAGAAGGTGTTAATGCGATTGTGAAAAAGATTATCACTAATCCAGTCCTGATCTTCACCCAAAACCATAACAGACTGCATATTAGACAAATACCCACGCACTTCCCATTTAGAAATTTCTGCCTGAGAATAGACATTAATAAGTAAAACACTGAAGATGATCGCTAAAAGGAAACGTTTTTTCATTTTAATTACTACAAAAATTAATTTTTCTTCTCGTCAGAAATAATCTTTCCGTCTTCTATTGTAATTACTCGTCTCGCTTTATTTACAACCCGCTGATCATGAGTGGAGAAAATGAAAGTTGTTCCCTCTTCTTTATTCAACCTTTCCATTATATCAAGAAGATTCTCTGTAGATTTTGAGTCGAGGTTCGCCGTTGGCTCGTCAGCGAGAACAAATTTTGGTTTTGAGGCAAGTGCGCGAGCAACAGCAACTCGTTGTTGCTGACCGCCAGATAATTTGGTGGGACGGCTGTTAATTCTGTCCTCTAATCCAACCGCCGTAAGCAATTCTTTGGTTCTTGCATCTCGTTCCTTCTTTGATTTTCCTTGCAAATGCATTATAAACTCAACATTTTCTTTGGCCGTTAATACTGGAATCAAATTGTAGGCCTGGAAAACAAAGCCAATGTTGTTCATCCGAAAATCTATCAGTTTGGATGATTTTAATTTACCAAGGGAAGTTCCATCAACAGATATATCTCCTGATGTTGGAGCATCAAGCCCCCCCAGCAGATTAAGCAAGGTGGTTTTTCCTGAGCCGGAAGGGCCAACAATAGCAGCAAACTCACCCTTTTCAAAATTGAGATCAATTCCATTAACGGCCTTAACTTCAACTTCTGTTTCGTTGTAAATTTTATAAAGATTTTTGATTTCTATTATTTTCATGATAAAATTAGTTTTGAAGTACTTAAAGTGTCTAAAGTACTTAAAGTTAAAAGTGTTTAAAGTTTTAGTTTACTTGCAATGGAGGTAAAAATAGCAAGTATTTCCTTGGCCTCTTTTACTACCCCATGATCAGTATTAATTTGTTTTAAATCTGAGAGAATTTCTAACCAATACAATGTTTCACTTGCTTCTGCCTCGCAGATTTTAATCTTGTTTGCAAAATCAGCCTTGCTTCTTGAGCGATTTGCTTCTCTATAATTGGCGCCAATACTTGTGCCCGACTTTGTTATTTGATAACTAATTACCTTAAATTCATTTGACTGGGGCAATGAGCCTGATAATTTAATAACCTGAATAGCAAACACTTTAGTTCTAACTTCAAGTTTCTCGCCGAATTCTTTATTATTCATTTAAAACCTTTTTAATTCAAACTTTAAGTACTTTAGGCACTTCAAGTACTTAAGTCACTTATTTAATTATCCGTTCTGATTGCCTCTGCAGGATTCAGCTTTAAGGCTTTCCTGGCCGGATAAATAGAAGCAATAATTCCGGTCATTATAACCATTAGGGTGACAGTAATAATCATTTCCGGTAGAATGTTTGTATAAACTATCGTGTCGTATCCCATTGCTTCTAATCCTTCTTTGTACAATCCGGAAAGATCCAATCCATGTGTTTCAAAAAATTCGGAAAAGCCAGTTCCCAGTACAAGACCCAACACACCTCCAGTGAGACTTAAGAATACGGTTTCCAGCATAATCATTGAAAACACTCTGCGCTTATTCATACCCACGGCCATTAGCATCCCCAGTTCCTTAACTCTTTCCAGGACGACCATTAACATAGTATTTACAATCCCAAATCCCAATGCCAGTAGAATAATCAGAATAAAAATATACATATAGACATCCATAGATTCGGTCATATATTTTAATTCAGGCAAGACATCAAACCATTCCATAATATTCAGATTAGGAAAGCCTTGTTTTAATTCAGATGCCATAAGTCCTGAAAGTTCATTATCGCTCAATAATACCGCCATTTCGTGGGCTGCATCCTTTGGCATTTTTGTTATCGAAGTAAGGTCTGAATAATTGACAAAGACAGTTGTTTCATCATATGGTGCGGAGGCTGTTTTGAAAATACCAGAGACCCGGAATTGATGATAAATAGGTTGAGAATTTACATCTAACAATCCAACTACAAGTTTAGATCCAAGCCTAACATCTAGTTTTTCAGCCAGCTTATTACCAATTACGGCAGGGAGTCCTCTTTTTAGAGGCTCAAGGTAATTTCCCTCAATAAGCCTTTCCTTTATGTTAGTTACTTCTGATTCCCGCTCGGGTTCAATTCCTATAAGTCTCACCCCGCCTCCTTTTTCAGCAGAACTAATAATGGAGCTTACAATAACTCTTTTCGAAACAGCAACTGTTGACGGATCGGCTGCAATATTTTCGAATAATTCTTCTGTATTAGTAAAATAGTTTTCGATATCATTTACATTTACATACTCGGGAGTGTGTATTTGAATATGAGAAGTCTCGGTTTTAATTGCAGAATCGACCCTCTGTTTTGCCATACCCTGCATAAAGGCCATGGCAAATACACCGGCAAATACGCCGAGACTAACCGCGGTGATAACCACGCCACTCCTCATTTTATTTCTCCAAACATTTCTCCATGAAACAGACCAGATCATAATATTATATTTTAATGAATTTAATCTCTTAAATATTTAATAACATTCAATTTAGACACGCTAATTAATGGATAAATTGAAATAAAAAGTGTGATTAGAAATACAATAAGTACTTGTTGTAAAAACACACCTGGGGAAGCGGCAAACATAAGCAAGGGCTCTATACCCATATCAATCATTATCTGACCGGCGTCTCCTGTAATTGGTGCAGGGTTATGAAGGAAATATATTATTATTGGAATACTTGCGATGATTCCGGAAATAACTCCAACAATACCCATATAGACAGTTTCAAAAAACAGTATTGTAGCCAGTTTGTACTTTTGCATACCAACCGCCACCATTAAGCCCAATTCCTTTCGTCTCTCAGATATCATCATCATAATTGTTCCCAGTATTCCAAAACCAATAATCATAAAAAGAATAGCCTTCATAATTATGCCGCCTGCTCGGTCACTTTCAACCATTTGAACCAGTTCAGGTTGCATTTCATCCCAAGACATTGCACTATAAGGCTTGTCTAATTTTAATTCTAATTCTTCTATTACGGGCTGAACCATTGAATAATCATTAACCATTATATTGAGAGAGGTTAGCTTGTCCTCGCAGGAATAATAATGCTGAGCATCTTTAAGATCTAGATATGCGTATCTTTTATTGAGTTCCGGATTGGGAAAATTCAAAATCCCTCTTACTACAAATAATGCCGCGGCAGTATTTCCATAATATCCCTGACCTAACAAGGCAATTGAATCATTTATTTCAACGCCTAAATTTTCTGCTAATTTAGAGGCAAGTAGAATAGAGTTGTGATTTTCACCAAAATATTCTCCTTCTACTACTCGCTTTTTAAGGCCGGTTAAATTATTTTCTTTTTCAGGATCCACCCCCATTACAAGAACCGGCTGGGTAATGTCTTCGGAAGAAGCCAGGGCAAACGATTCCAATCGGGGAGTGTAGCTAGTAATACCCTCAACACTTTCTATTTTGGTATATAATTCTTCATTTGCTTCGAAAGAATAATAAAGGGTTTTGTTTTCCCAGTATTCTTCTTCGTGAATCTGAATGTATCCTGAATAGAATTTGACCACATTATCGATCATATTACTGTAAGATCCCTCTTGCATTGAGCTCATAACAGTTGACATCAGTACTCCGAAAAAGATAGACGCGACCGTAATCAAGGTTCTTCTTTTATTTCGCCAAAGATTTCTCCAGGCCATGATATAATTCTTCATTATTCTAGTATTTATAAGAAATTTAAAGACTTATCTTATTCTCTTCATATTTTGTTGAGAAAAGAAAGACTCCTCTATTTTTATATTAAATTTTATATTGACAAACTCCATTTCAGTATAATGATCGTCCTTATCAACAGGTACTATCGTAAACTTTGTGGGAATAGTTCTGTCTCCAACATCCTTAATATTAGAAAGCGTCTCAACGTTTATCAGAAAATCATCTTCATCATAATATTCATTTTTTAGTGCAAAATACTTTGTTTTTGAAACCCAGGAGTATATTTTACCCCACACAACCGGTGCTTCTTCATGAGGAATAAGCTCTATTTTATAGCACTCCAGGCCCTCCAAAGTTTCTTCACCCACAATTCTATGATCATAATCTTTGATAATTGATGACTCATTTACAAGATCATCATTTGTCATATCAGATCCCATCCATGACTGCATCATCATTGAAGGTGGAATTTTAATTGTTCTGTCAATAGAGGGCAACCAATTCCACATCTCATTTTTTCGCTTTAAAAATACCTGACCCTTTTCTTTGGCGGGAGAAGTGATATAGATTAGGGAAAAATCACCTCCCCTTGACCAGGATTTCATAGTTAAGGTTCTGTCCCATTTTGGTCGGTGGATCACCATACTGATCTCGGCATAATTAGAATTCCCTTGCAGTAATTGATCTGCTTTTTTAATTATCTCTGTCGCATTAGGTTCTTGAGAAAACAAACTTATACTTGAGATAAGCCCAAGAAAAATTAATTTAAGTAATTTCATTTTTATAAATTTTTTATATTCTATTTATGGCAATAAATGCTTATGAGTTTATTTTTTACAGCTTCAAGGGGAAAGTTTTCTCGATTGAATATATAATTGATATAAATTCCATCCAAAAGACTACCCAGAATAACGGCTTCCGCCTCAGGATCTTCATCACCTCTTTTCCTAAAATATTCAGTCATCATATTAGTCATAACTTTATAGATTTCTGTAAACTTATTCTTAACAATCTCAAAAACATCCGCTTGGGGAAGAAGGGAAAAATATAGAATCCAAAATCTACTATGCGATTTTAGGATTTCAAAACTCTCATGAATCATAGACTCCAGCTCATTATCTGTCATTTCCCCATCCTGATTTGGATCCATCATCAGCATTATCTGATTTAATCCGTGAATTACAATCTCATTCAATAGATCTTCCTTACTTTCATAATAGTTATATAGCAAACCCTTAGATATACCGGCTTTTTTTGCTATCATACTTATTGATGTTGAATGATAACCTTTAGTCGCAAATAACTCTAGTGCAACCTCCTGAATTAATGCCTTCTTCGATTCTCGTATTTCCTCAAATTGTTTTTCTGTTCTTGGCGACATAATAATAATTATTGACTGAACGATCGGTCAAATATACAACATGAATAACGCTTTGTCAAGAAAAATTCAATATTTTTTATTTTTTACTGCGATTTTTTGGGATTATTTCTATTAATAGGTGTAAGACCAATTGAAAATTATATATGGCGCGCGTACAGACGAGGCGCGCCTCGTCTCAACAGTTACAAAAAATTCTTGCAATTTTTTGTAACTTATCCCCAAACAAAACGTCATACTATTGAAATCGCCCAAAACGAAATGACTGTAAAAGATTATAATCAGGCAATTGACCAACATTCCGATGGGATTTATCGATTTATTCTAAAGAATTTAAGAGATAAAGACCGAAGCCGGGATATCGTTCAGGATACATTTGAGAAATTGTGGGTTAAATTATCAGACGTGAACGGAAGTAAAGTAAAATCCTATCTATTTTCAACAGCATATCACACAATGATTGACGTTATTAGAAGAGAAAAAAGAATTGGTGATTTTGAGGAAGTAAGACAAGAAGAATACTCACATTCAGAGCAATACACAGATTTGAGTGAAATATTACAAAAGGGATTAGATCTTCTTCCTGAAAAACAAAAATCGGTAATTATGCTGAGAGATTACGAAGGATACTCATATCAGGAAATTTCAGAAATTACCAATTTAACAGTATCGCAGGTTAAGGTTTATATTTACAGGGGACGATTATTTTTAAAGAATTATATCGGGGATCCCGAAAAAGTTATTTAATTGACGAAAAGATATCAGACATAATGAAAATCTCAAGAAATAATTACGAATCTTTTTTTATCGATTACCTCGATGGAAACCTTAGTGATTCGCAAATTCGTGAGATTGAAGCATTTCTCATGAACCACGATGATCTTAGAGAAGAGTTCGAGGGGCTGGAGAAAATACTTTTGAAGCCAGACAATATTAAATATGGATTAAAAGAAAATCTGAGACAGCCAGATCTTGGCGATTCAGTCAACGAAAGTAATTTTGAGTTTTATTGTATTGCAGAAATGGAGGGAGACCTATCAGAAAAGCAATTAGAAGAATTAGGCGATTATCTGCTCAGTAATCCCGATAAAAAACAGACTCAAATTCTCTTCGGGCAAACTCGTATCCCATCACCTGAAAACATAATATTTGATAAGAAATCTGCATTGAAGCGAAATATTTTCGTGATTAGAAAAACAGCGGTTTACCGTAGTTTATCTATTGCTGCCGGAATTGCTCTTTTATTAGCGCTTTTCTTTACAGTTTTAGAAAAAGATATTGAAAATGTTCTCGTAGCAGATAGTGAAACAATTACCGAAGTGGCTGACACTACTACCACAAAAGATAATAAATCGGATGTCCTGACGACCCCTTTGAAGAATAAAGCAGAAGAGAAAGTTAAATCGGCAACTGAAAATATCAGGATAAAAAGTTCAGGCATAAGTTTTAAAGTAGGAATTCCAATTGCTTCAGCCGAGAGCCCAAAAGGGCAAAGAAAACTTGAAAAGACTTCTTTTGTAGAACCAGAATTCAGGCTTTCTTCTTCCGCAATTGATACAAGGGCGGTTACAGAATCCAATATTTTTAGCGTAGGTTACAACGATAAAATAGATCCTGAAAAATTAAGAATTATGCCCCCTGAGAAAGCAACACCTTCATCTGAATTTTTAACGCTACAGGAATTTGCGAAGCAAAAATACACATATATTGTAATGAACAATAAAGAGGGTAAACCGAACCTTTGGAACATTGCCAGTGCCGGGGTCAATAAAATAAGCGAAATTACAGGCTCAGATGTATCTTTAAATACCGCTCAGAATGATATGGGCGAGAATAAAAAAGTGTCTTTTAATTCAAGGTTGCTATCTTTTTCCACTCCTATAAATAGAGAATAGAAGTATATCTCTTCGAATAAATCCTCCAACTGTAACTTTTTTGCCACCCAGTCCGTCACACAAACAGACAATAGAAATTAATATCGGTTATATAAATTCGCACAAGATGAAAAGATTTACAACATTATTAGTAGCAATCCTTATATCAGGAATACTAATAGCACAAGCAGAACCTATTAATTACGGAAAAGTTGAAATTATAGAAGAAGATGGAGTAACAACCGTAAATGTTGGTGGATTAATTGAGGTTGACGAAGGACAAGACACTACCAAAATTAAGATAGGGAAAAAAGGAATTACCATTATTGAAGATGAAGAAGGATCTCCATCTGTTACATGGGAAGACCTTGAGGAAATTGACGAGCCAGAGATTGATGATGAAGGTGATGATAAGAAAAAGACTAAAAGCAAGAAGTTTAAGGGTCATTGGTCAGGTTTTGAAATTGGTTTAAATAGTTATGTAAATGATGATTATTTAATGGATGTTAGCCCGGACTTCATGGATTTAAATACTGGTAAGTCCTGGAATTATAATATTAACTTTTTACAACACGACCTTGCACTTGTAACCCAACACCTTGGACTGGTAACAGGCCTTGGATTTGAATTCAGTAATTATCATTTTGATAATGGCAATGTAATTATGGAAGAAAACGGTGTTATTGTTGAAGTTACGGCTCCCGTAAATACAGATAAAGCCAGATTGCAAACTGTTTATCTCACCGTGCCACTTCTAATGGAATTTCAGGTACCTGCAGGGAAAAAGAAGTTTTTTGTCTCAGGAGGTGTAATTGGAGGTGTTAAAGTTGCATCTAAAACAAAAATGATTTACTTCGATAATGGAGACAAGAAAAAAGATAAAGTCAAAGATGACTTTAATATTAGCGCTCTACGTTATGGGTTTACTGCAAGAATAGGATTTAGATCACTTAAATTGTTTGCCAACTATTATCCAATGGCATTATTTGAAGACGGGAATGGCCCTGTTGGTGGAGATAATCTATATCCATTCGCCGTAGGACTTAGCCTTATAAACTTCTAATTAATTAAATATAT
>JAGLSB010000103.1 GCA_023135955.1 Bacteroidales bacterium
CAGACAGGACTTTCTTTAATAACAGCTTCTTTTTCAAGATCTATTCCCTTATAATTTATATTAATTTTGAATTTTCCAGGTTCAAGATTATATGTAGGGATATTAGTTTTATTCAAACCCTTTTTGGGAATGAATATTATTGTGTCAGACAGATTTTCCTTACTGATGATAATATTTGCTTCCTCAGTACTTTCATTTTTAAAATAACTATAAACACTTATTGCATTGGGCTCATTTCTGGTGTGCAATTGGTTATCGCCTGTAAATTCATAACTTCCCCAAGAAGCTCTTTCAGAGAAATTTTGTAAGGGTTTTGCTTCAATATCAAAAAGAAACATATCTTTTAATGTGAAATTATCTAGTAATTGAGGAAAAAGTGAAACATCTGTAATATAAGCTCCTCGTCCGTAAGTGCCAACTATCAGATCTTTCTCTCTGGGTTGAATTTTTATGTCTTTTACAGGAACAGAAGGCATATTTAACTTAAGTTGTTGCCAGTTTTCACCCTGATCAAAACTTACAAATACCCCGTCATCATTTCCGGCATAAAGGATTCTACCGTCTGCAGGATCTTCAATAATTACATTAACAGGTGAATTAGAAATACCTTTTGTAATTTTTTTCCAGTTTTTCCCAAAATCTGTAGTTTTGAAAATCAGGGCTTCGAAATCATCAATTTTGAATCCGCTCTTACAAACATAAGCTGTTCCTTCATCGAAAGCAGATGCAAGAATACGATTTACCCAATAATCTATTTTCCCTCCGGCTTTTTCTATTGATGTTGTAAGATCAGACCATTTTCTTCCATCATTTTTTGTAAGTTGAATTTTTCCGTCATCTGTTCCAACCCAAATATATCCGGATTGCAAAGGGGATTCAGAAATAGTTGTAATGGTACAATACATCATATGTCCTCTACCTGCAATCTTCTTTGCATTATTAGTTGTAAGATCAGGACTTATTTCTTCCCAGTTATCTCCCTGCTCTGTTGAACGAAGAAGATATTGTCCTCCTGTATATAAAGTTTTTGAGTTATGAGGCGATAAAACGAGTGGAGGGGTCCATGGATAACGATATGGAGCTTCACCCTCTTTTGCCATAGGTTCAATGTTAACACGTGTGCCGGTTAACTGATCCACTCTTCTGTGTCCTCCAAATTGTGTTGTAATGTATGCCCATCGATTATCAATGGGATCTACAGATGTATACATTCCATCCCACATTCCGACTATATTCCAGTCTTCAGACCCAATTTGTCCCGACCAGTCGTTACTCGGCCCCTTCCATGCATCATGATCCTGGAGTCCGAGATAAACATTATATGGATAGGCATTATCATATTCAACCATATATATTTCCCCCATTGGAATATGGTAATGATGAAACATATTCAAGCCTCCATCATAGGTGATATAAAGACCTCCGTCGCTGCCAATCATCATATGGTCACCGTCATTAGGATTCACCCACATTGTACGTATATCACCAAACATATTCACAAAGTAATTTTTTGGTGGCCACTGGCAATCGATCCATGTTTTTCCCCCGTCTAAGGAGGTGATCATAACATCGCTGCTTACTGAGATTCTGTCTGGATTATCGGGTTGAACCATGATCATATTGAAGGAATATGCAGCTTTTGCACTTACATTGCAAGAGTCTGTATTTTGCTTATTCCATGATTCTCCTCCATCATTGCTTCGGTATACTTCACCTCCTATTAGTTGGTCAAAATATGGATCGCGCATATGATTCATAGCAATATTCTCGTCCACTATTACGCCTGGTTTTGGATTCAGGTTTTCAAATACAGCGTAGATAATATCAGGTTGTTCATGGCACAATGCAATTCCGGTCCTGCCAAGTTTACCTGTAGGTAAACCGGTTTCCAATTTCTTCCAATTCAGGCCTCCGTCAACCGTTTTATAGAGGCCGCTATTTTCCCCTCCGGCTTCAAAATGCCATGGATAACGGTATTTTTCATAGGCAGAAGCATATAATATATCAGGATTTTCCGGGTGTTGAATCAATTCTATTATACCTGTATTCTCATCTATAAACAATACTCTTTCCCAGCTTTCTCCACCATCAATTGTTTTAAATACCCCTCTTTCTTCATTGGGAGTAAAAAGATGTCCCATGGATGAAACATATACGATCTCTGGTTTTTTGGGGTGTACGATTACAGCTGAGATATGATGATTGTCATTTAAACCCTTACATTCCCAGCTTTCTCCACCATCTGGAGAAAAGTAAATACCTTTTCCGCTATGACTACATCTGGCACTATAGGATTCACCAGTACCAACCCAAATTTGTTCAGGATGACTTTTTGATATTGCTATCGCACCAATGCTGCTTACATCTGTGGAGTCGAAAACCTGAAAATATGTAGTTCCGTTATTTATAGTTTTCCATACACCTCCGTTTCTGGCTCCAATATAATAAGTGAACCGATAGGCCTTATCATCTGTTTCGGGCACTGCTATGCTCGAAATCCAGGATCCGGCTTTATGCGGGCCTAAGTTTCTATACTCAAGAATGCTAGAGAAATCCCAATTTTCCTGCGAGAAAGTAGAATTGAATAAGCATAAAAGAAATAAGGAACTAAGAAAGAATGATTTTATGTGTATGATTTTCTTCATGACAATTTATTTAAGCTTATCTCAAACTTAAAACTTTTATTTATATCTGAATAATTTAAAGATTTTTTTACCAAAAAAAAGGCAAAGTGAATTACAAAAAGAATCACTGATAATTTTTAATTTTTTGCAACAAAATCTTGTAATTTTCGTAATATATACTCATTACATGTAATTTACAGTTTTTACATCTCGACTTATACATAGAGAATTTTTAGGAAAGTAAATAAAATGAATAAGACCAAAGACGGAAAATCTAAAGAAAAAATAGATAGTGAGGATCTGGGTAGTATGAAGGATATAAAGGATAAGAATATTAGAATAACAGCATTAGGTGATTTATCTGAAAAAGAAGAAGCGGAAGAAAGGTATATGCGACTTGTAGAAAACTCTCCCCAAATAACTTATGTCTTTTCGAAAAAAAAAGGTGCAATATTCTGGTTAGCCAAGGTTGAAGAAATTTTAGGCCATACACAAGAAGATCTATTAAATGATCCCCATTTGTGGACGAAAAGTATTCATGAAGAAGATTGGAATTATATCAAAGAAAAAGTATTTAATAACGAAGTTAAACCAGGAGCGGTGTTTGAATACAGAATTTATGACACAAAAGGCAGAATGCACTGGTTTAAAGACACTATTTTTAGTGTGATTATTAAGGATGATGATGTAATTTATAAAGGAATTTGTATTGATATAACCGAGCAGATCGAAGATAATTCTGAAAGAAGAAATACTGAGAAGAAAATCAAGGAAAGCGAGACTAAAATGCAATTTCTTGCTTCATCTGCAATGGAAATTGCTGAATTAAAATCACTTGCAGATATATATGAATATATTGGAAATAAACTATATGATTTTACTGAAGGAAATGCAGTAGTTGTAGTTTCTGAGTATGATTCAACTGGTTTTAATTTTGAGATTAAAGATATTGCTGGTATTGGGACTATTATCAATAAGATTACTAAACTACTGGGATTTAGCGCAATAGGGATGAAGGGTGTTATTGGAGATGAATATACCGAGAATCATAAATCTGGAAAGATATTTAAGTTAGGAAACGATATTTCTGCATTAACAAATAGAAAAATCCCCCCAAAGGTGGGTTCAATTATTACGACTTTAATATCACTAAAAGATGCCTATTCTATTTCCATTAAGCATGATGCCGGCTTATTTGGAAATATTGCGATTC
>JAGLSB010000104.1 GCA_023135955.1 Bacteroidales bacterium
AAGCTATAGAAATTTGCTGAAAACAGTAAAAGGGGTATGGACAGGAAAACGGAAACCCCGGTAGTAATATTGAGCAACTCTTTGTTTAGCGACAATCCTGGAATATTTCCAATTATTATACCAATCAAGTAGCAAATGATAATCGGAGATAACCAGCGAATGATTTGGCAGCTTTTTTCCATTCGGAGGATCAGGACTGGTAGTCCAATGATTATTGTCAGAAGTAAGATAGAGGTCAGCATGATTGTGTTGATTTAAGTTTGTTGACACAAAGGTAGATGACCGTGTATCCGAATAGAAATGGGAAACTACACTGGGAATACAGGAAATAGTAAAATCTGCTTTTTGAAAAGTAAATAGGAGTTGAAGAGGTCTGAAATAAGCAGTTTTTACCAATCCATCTGCTCATTTAGGAAAAAATACCAAAACTTAGTTCCTTAAATGACTTGAAAATTGACTTCTGCTGAATTTAAATCCTGTCTGCGACCATGTCGATCTGATCCCTTAGGATAAGGAAGAACCTGTTCCTCTCTTTTTCAGCTGTTCCGCTTATAGGTATCGATTTTTTTAGAAGATTCTGGCCCCAACGATAATTATAGTCGAAAAAAGCCCTGTTATAGGTATGCATCAGATTGATGGCATTGCTGGTGAGAAATGTTGTCCCCGATTCTCCTGATTTCACAATGATCGTATTATCTGCCAGAATAATATCGTTGTGATACAAGCGAAAATTTCCTTCTTTTCCAACCGGTGGGTATCCGCAAAGAAACTTAAATCCCATTTCCGCTTGCTTTTGCTGATGATTCAGGAGCTCATGCAATTTACCACAAATATTCAGTGCATCATTTCTAGTGTTAAAATAACCAGCCTCAGAATAATAAAGTATCTGCTTCAAAATACTGTTCAGGCACTCTTCAGTTGTAAATTCAATAGTATTGAGCTTTAAAAAATTGTCAGTGATTTCTTTTGATAGCCGAAGTATGTTTTCATCCAGTTCATCTATAGAAAATCGTACTTCTTTGAAATCTGCAAAATCGAGATTTGACTTCTGCCAGAAAAATAATTTAAATGCACATACTTCAGGGAATTGAACAATGTGAAAAATATTGAGTTCATTGAGAATGAAAATAACTTCCGATGGATCTGGCTTGCCAGCTTCAAGTGTAAATTCCAGCACATGACTTAACCATTCAGTAAAGGAATAATTATTACCATCAAGGAGATTGGTCTTAAAGCTAACTGTATCGAACTTGCTCCCTGTAAGGTCATCAACAGACAGATTAAAGACTAATGCAAGCTTCTGGACTTCATGTAAGGAGATATGTTTCTCCCCTCTGATTCTGCGATATGCACTATCATTGCTTATTTCCAAAATATCTGATACTTCATCCACCATAGAAATATGCTCAGGCAGTTGATCACGAATCCTGTCAAAAAGCTGTAATTGAATATCAAATTTGTTTTCCATGATTCACATTTAGTTAAGTATGAATATTTATTCTCAATGTTATCAAGATAAATATTTTTAAAGAATTGATTATTAGAGCTCTCGTTTAATCAAATTTAAGACTAAAATGATTATCAACCAAAATATATTAATTCACTAGT
>JAGLSB010000105.1 GCA_023135955.1 Bacteroidales bacterium
CAAAAATTATTTATGATTTTTTTTCTTACTCTCTTCTCAACTTTCAAGAAAATCATCAGTATAACTTCTAAGCCTATATCTAAAATAAGACATTATAAGCTCTGAAAAAAAATAACTGCCAATTTTTGTTTTGAAAACGGGAGGGATTCTTATGCTTAATTCAAGCTTATAGAACCATTCAGAAATTGATAAACAGGATGTCTCAGGCGGATATTAAACCAAACATTCTCGACAACATGTTATACTTGGTGCTTAAGTGTGAGTGCCCGATTCCCCTGTGGGAGAAGGCGAATTATAACAAATACTATAGACTAAATCCAGAATAATTAACAAAAAATGAAAAATAAATGCAAAAAAAGTGTAACAAAATCTGTCCTTATTTAACTATTAAAATATAAGCATCATTTTATTTACCGGAAAACTATTAAACTAAGGAAGATGACAGTCTATTCTTGCAAAAATCAAAATTTAAAGAGGGAGAGACCAATCTTCCAGCTTGGGGAATCAATCAACAGCTTTGAGCAAACACGCTCCAGGCTTAAGCAATCAATTTCCAGAATTAGGGAAACTCTCGTTGGTAATAAGATAATACTTTACGATGGTACAGAAACTATTTCCGGGATATGGGAAACGATTTCCAAATTAAAGGAATCCCTTTCCATACTTGAGGAAACTCTTTCCAAAGGAGGGGAATCTTTATATATTGATGGGGTAATGTTTTCTGAGCTTGGGGAGATTATTTCCAATGTAGGGGAACCTTTTTCCAGTGATGGGGATATGCTTTCCGGATTTGATGGAATCATTATCGGTCTTGAGCGATCACTTTCCTGGGTTGAGGTATCTCTTTCCGGGTTCTGGGAATCACATTATTACATTTCACCAGATAAACAGCTTAGAATTGAGTGTTGTATATATTTAATTAACACATTAACAATTGATATTGGATTATACTTTAGCATTGCTAATTAAGATTCCCGATATTAAAAATTATAAAGCCTTAAATTATTTATTATGCCGAAAAGCAAAAGACAATCAGAAGCTTCAACCCTCGAAGCATATCGTGTTGCACTTGAGAACGTGACTTCACAGAAACAAATTTCAATGGCCATGTTTAAACTTGGCTATGACGATTCTGTTATAATGGAAGGGAAAAATCTTCTTGAAGAAACCCTTAAAAAGTATCAGGGCAAGAAAACAGAGTATGCAGAACGATCTGCTGCCTATGATTATTTTACTTCTCTATGGAATGAATTGGAAAAAGTATACAGCAAGCATCGCAAGAAAGTAAAAGTAATTTTCAGGAATGAGTCTGCTACCCTCGAAAAGCTTAGTGTTGACACGCCAGCACCTGAAACATTTGTTAATTGGATCCAATCTGTAAAAGGTTTTTATAATGAATTAATCAGCGATCCTGAACTTCAGAAGAGAGTACTCAGATTAAGGATTACTTCTACTGAGATTCAAAATTCCCTCGGATTAATCGAAAAACTTGAACAGTCGAGAGCCAATTATATGAGAGAAAAAGGGGAATCGCAGGATGCTACACAATTAAAGGATAGAGCCTTTGCAAAAATCGATGACTGGATGATGGATTTTTACGCGGTTGCACGAATTGCTTTGGAAGATAATCCACAGTTGCTTGAAGCTTTGAATAAGACTGTGAAGGCATAAGAAGTGTCTATGTGTTATCTGGTTGCGTTGTACTGGCAACAGTCTAGAATTTAACAACAAAATCAA
>JAGLSB010000106.1 GCA_023135955.1 Bacteroidales bacterium
TGGGGTTTTAGATATGAACCGAACCCCCAACCCCGGAGGGTGTTGCATTTTTTTATACAAATAATTATTTATAAGAATAATACAGTCCAAATAAATAAAAGAGTGCAACACACCCTCCGGGGTTGAAGAGTTGAGTGGTTTTGGTGGAATGCAATTAATAGGGCTGAAGGCCCGTAACATTTTAGCACAGGGTGAAGCATTGCGAAACCCTGTGCTAATACGATTGAAAATAAAGGGCTGTAAGCCCGAAACAAATTTGTTCTGATTTATTATTCAGTTAACGAAATATTATATAAAAATCAGGTATAGTTGCTTTATCCTATCGTTTGATTTCTTCTTTTATCATTTGTTCAATCCTTGATAGCTTCCCAATGGGTATAGAGTTGATTGTTTTTACTAAATCCACATCTTTCTCACTTTTCCTGAGAAGAATCAATGGGTGACAAGTTTTGGACTGTGTGTCAGCCATTTTAAGCGACTTGGTAATGTGTATGTTTGCGAAGGGTTAGCATCACAAAACTACTCTAATATGTTTGTTTGGGTTAATCATAAATGAAACAGGTTTATTTTTTTTTATAATAAACTCTTTCTCTGTCCCAATTCTCAACCATTCATCCAATTGACTATTAGTAATATCTAACTGCTCTTTCATTTCCTTTTTAGTAATAGTCTTGTTTTTGAATGAGTCAACGAGTTTCACTAAAAACAAATCGAATAATGAAGCTTCTTCTATCTTAATCTGAATTTCGCTTTTATTCGTTTCTGATACCACTATATTCTGTTTTAAATCATTTGATGAAAATTCTTTATTTGCAGAAGAAAACAAATCTGGTTTATATTGTTTAGGAGATTCTATTTTGATTAAATCAGAAATTCTTAGCACTTCTCCAATTAACAGTCTTTTTGCTCCCATTTTGATAATTTCCTCATTCCCTTTCTCTTGGTAATCTATTACCCAAAGAGGTACCCATTGTTTCTTTATGTTTTCTTTAGCACCTTCCCATGTTCCCCCTTTTGTATCCGATTTCATAACAATTGTTGCTTCTGACTGAGTGTAGATTAATTTATTCCTAGCCATTGCATTACCAACATTGAAACCTGCTTCTGGATTGTAAGGCGATACTAAACACAGTTTTTTATTTATAATGTGCTTACGAAAAATACTAGAAGTCGATTTTTTAATCAATGAATCCGCTACAAACCCAACACAATAACCATCTGCTTCTAAAGCTCCAAGCATAGCTGATTCATCTACGCCTTTTGCTCCTCCTGAAACAACACCATAATTATTTTCACTTATGCTTGCTCCGATATGTTTTGTATCTTGAAGTTCCTTTTCACTAGTTTTCCTTGCACCTACAACACCAACGAATTTTTGATTTAACAATTCAACATTGCCAATGCCAAACAATATTGGAGGTACATTCTCTTTTAATCTTTCTTTAAGTTTTCTGGGGTACAGTTTATCGCCTCTATTAATTATCCAAATCCCAACTTTAATCCACTTGTCTAGTGCTATTGCCAATCCTGATTTTCGTTCTAGTAATGCTATAACTCTTTCTACAGTTATAGTTTCATCCTGCCAACCATAAAGTAATGAGTCAATATCCTTAGTTAAAAAATCTTCAGGATTAATTGAATTCGTTTGCAACCAACGTACAAGCCTATTCCATTCACTTGTCGTTAATGGCTTCAAATTTCTATCCGAACTCTTTGCGAAGTAAGATGTAAATAATAATATTGCTTTTGTCCTTTCTGTAATCATAATCTTAATTTACTGAAGTTGATGTTAATGTAGTTGGATATACTAATCCGCTACCAGATTGCCTAAGCAAGGCGGATGCAATTGTTAAAGTCCAACCAGAATCAATTATATCATCAATAAGTAAAACTGGTTCATCGACTTTTACATCATCGTTTATTTCAAAAATACCATCAAGATTTTCACATTGGAAATAGCTATTTTCTTGTTCCTTTTGGGGTGCTGTTTCTTCCAATTTATCAATAACAGGAATAAAAGGTAAACCTAATTTATCTGCTACTCTTTTTGCAAACGACGAAACTAAATCAGGATGTCTGTTTGATGGAATACAAGTAACCCATGTAGGGATGGGATCCATATTCCATCTTTCATTTATCATTTCAACAAAAGCATCCACTAATTCATCTCGAAAGTGATTATTATGTTTATCCTGTGCAACAATTTTTCCCCATCCAGCATCTCCCCATCTTGATAATGACTTTCCTACTTCACCTCGTAAACTTTGAGAAAGATTTCCTCTAAAACCATACTCCGATAAGGCATCCGACTCTATCCTAACCTTTAACTTAATATCAAATTCAGAATGTTTTAAAAAAATTGCTGCATTTACCACATTTTCATGCAATACATCTACTGAAAACCTTTCCTGTTTTCTACAATTAGCACACTTCCCACACATAGCACTTTTAGGATCATCAAGTGATTTTTGCAAATAATTCATTAAGCAATCTGTTGTACTAATATATGCTTCCACATCTTGCCATTCATTAAGACGCTGGTTGGTTAATCTTGTAATCTTTTCAGAATCCATTTTATAATCAACTGCAGTTCTTGTCCATTTTGGTCCTATTTTAATTATTGGTGATGATTCTTCTACACTAAGATATTTAAGTACTTGTTCAATTTGCCCCTTCCTCAAATTAAGATATTTCATTAATTCAGGAACAGATAATCCATCTTCTTCTTCAATTTTATCTAATATAGCTTGAACTCTATCTTCAGGAGGAAACGCTGATTGTCGAAAATAAGCATGAATATCACTATCTTCCTGTCCTGATAAAAGAATTCCATAAGCTTTTCTAATAGCTCGACCTGCTCGACCTACCTGTTGATAGTAACTAATAATTGAACCAGGTGCTTGATAATGTACCACAAATCCTAAATCTGGCTTATCATAGCCCATACCCAACGCCGTGGTAGCTACAAGAACCTTAATTTCATTATTATAAAGAGCATCTTCAACATATTGACGATATTGATTTGAATCTTCAAAATTCTCATCAGTTGCACCTGAATAATAGTACGCTGCCTCAATGTCACAATCAATTAACCATTCGGTTACTAGTCGGGCATCTCTTTTGGTTAGCGTGTAGATAATTCCACTTCCAGGTAGGTTTTGAATATTTTGTTTTAACCAAGCTAATCTAGAGGCTTGATCTTGTAGTTTTATATTTTGTAAAATTAAACTTTCTCTAGTTAATACTCCTCTAATAATTTCAATATCTCCAAGTTGGGAAACAATATCATCAGACACTCTATTATTAGCTGTTGCAGTTGTTCCAAGAATTGGCATGCCTTCTGGCATAAACTTTAAAATATTTACAATCCGTCTATAATCAGGTCTAAAATCATGACCCCAATCTGATATACAATGTGCTTCATCCACAACAAATAAACCAATTCTATCTGCTATTGGTCTTAAAATGTTATTCATAAAGTTTTCATTTGCTAATCTCTCAGGAGAAATTAAAAGTGCATCGACTTTGTTATTAAGAACATCTTGCTTACTATTTTCCCAATCTTCAAGATTTGAGGAATTTATTGAAATGGCTATTATTCCAAGTCTTTCTGCAGCCTCTACTTGGTTTCGCATTAATGCAAGTAACGGTGAAATAATAATAGTTATACCTTTTCCTTGGTCTCTTAATATTCTAGTACTGATAAAGTAAACGGAACTTTTCCCCCATCCTGTACGCTCAACAACAAGTAATTTTCTTTTGTAATTTACTAAACTATCTATTGCTTCCCATTGTCCTTCTCTAAATTCGGCTGTGGAATCATTTAGTGCTTTTCTTAATAATTCTAATCCTTCATTTTTATTCATAATTAGCCTGTATTAAGTCTTTAGGATTAACTTTTAGTATTTTGGCAATTTCAAATAAAACTTCTAATCTAGGTTGCTGCCTATTCTGAACGTAACCATTTACCATATTATAACTTTTACCTAACTTGTCTGCTAACCAGGTTTGTTTTATCCCTTTTTCCTCTAAAACTTCTTTAATTCTATTCATGGATAAGAATATCTAAAAATCAAATATACTAAAATCAAATTAATATCTCGTTTTTTGATATATAATAAGGTCGGATTATGTTATATGGGTTAAAATAATCAGCTCTTTTTAAAATTATGGAAATGGGTTGGTTCATAGGATATTAAGATGTGTTGTATTCGGGTTTGGAACTCGCTCATAGCATTAATTATAAGTACTGATAAGTTATATAAAACTGAAGTCATCATTTAAGTTACTAATTTTTTGATTCCCGTTTTCTTCCTGAAGTTTGTTAATGCTTATTAGAGATGAATGATTTTCTAAATCCGGTAAATTAGATGGATCAATTACAATTGGCATAAAATTTCTGTATAAATATGCTTCAAGTTTTAAGGTGTCTTCATTAATAATTAGCTCTTCGGGTGAGTTTTCTAATTCATTTATAATGTCTCTATCAAGTTCTGAGTTGCAACTATTAATTAGCCCAAACATTATTATAATAAGTATTATTCTAAACGAAACCTTCATTTATGAAATATGTTAATTATTTACTAAGATGAATATTTGGATTTATTGGTTGCTTTATTATGTTCTGCTGCTTTGTTAAAAATTCTAAGGTTCTGTGTATGTGTTGGTGCACAAACTATTAAGATAATAGAATAAATATATTAAATATTTTAGGATTATTTTCGATTAAGTGATAAATCGGGTACTTGAATATACTAGTTAGCAATTGGCTATCCATTTCATACAGCTCGTTGGTTTCTAGCAAATGTTTTTTTTTATTGCTGCTTATCAAGTTTCAATTTTCGGTTTGTGTTGAGCTTGCCACTAACTTCTCTATATACCTACCTTTTTTAGACAGATCACTATCCTCAGAAATCAGGCATCCTGGCGCACAACTGTTATTCATTTTCTGGGTTGCAACCAGTTTTATGAACTTCAAAATATCATCTATTAAATCGTCCAAGCCGATTACAACAGTTTGCAGCATTACAATATTTGTACTAGGCATGTTTTAATCGTTTATTTAATTCATCAATTGCAATTTTTATTTCTCGTACCCGTCCAACTCTTATAGTGTCTACTATGGTTAAAAGTTCGTAGAATAATTCATCCTCTTGAACTATTTGTGGCAAAGTTTTATATAGTGGCTCAATGGCTTGTCCCCGATGGTTACCTTTTGCATAAGGCCATACAATGAAATCAATCCCAGATGAAATATGTTCATTTATTGGAGACGCAGAATGAGCTGTAGGGATTCCTTTTACAATAGCACCCAGTTCTACCGGGAATACATATTTTAATCCGTAAATTAAAAATTCTATAAACGAATTAATATTTACATTTCTTTTCTTTGAATCAATAAGTCCTGCAATTTTACATCTGTTCAAGGCTTCCGATACTTCAGATGGACTTAAATGAATTGAATTAGCTATATCTATATTACGCCAGTTATCATTGCTTAGTGCAATTATTTTCATTAGCACAACAATATCTTGTGGTCGCATTCCATTATGTTTCTTCATAACCAATATTTTTTTATCTCGCGTTTCGCGATTCGCGTATTGCAAATATAATACTAATAATTACATCAAACAAAAAGTATTCTTCCAGTATATATTTCAAATGCTGTAAGTCTGCCAAATTCATTATTAGTTGTATAAACACAATCCGTATCAATATTAATTCAAGGATAATTAATTTATAGAAAAATAAATAATTAATATTTAGATCATGAATTCAATAAAAAAAATTGTTGCTTACTTTCTTACAGGATTAGTATTGCTATTTTGTATCCTTGCAATTCTGGGTATATGGGAGGTGATTGATATGGAATATTTGCTTGAAAAAATGTTTAAGTCAATGATGGTGATATTAGCATCAGTCGCTGTGATTGTATTTATTTTTGCGCTTTTATTCCGTGAGAACAGAAAGTTTGATGAGGATTAGGAGTGGAGGGACGGTGGACGATAGACGATAGAC
>JAGLSB010000107.1 GCA_023135955.1 Bacteroidales bacterium
CTCTACCGGCCAACTTTTCTCATTTTTCCACAGAAAGGCCACAGCCGATCCTCGATTAATGATTTTATTTGCTTCTAGTAGGTCTTTATCAGATTTTTCACGTTTTGTCTCAATTTCAATATTGTGTAGAGCAAAGCTAATATCTCCTCCAATTTCCTTAAAAAGACTTTGCTCTTCTTTGTCATTTATCAAAAACTTAGGAATCGAAACAGTAAGAAATCCGTAAATAGTATCACCATGTCTAAGGCTGATTGTGTAGCTACTATTATTAACATAGTTTGAAGAAAGGGGGCAATCTTTGCATACTTTGTGGGGCTCATCAATAATAGAAATATCCTTCTTTTTCAAAGCTAAATTTCCACAATATGGCCACTTCCCGTTTTTTAATATGTTTTGTATCGGGGAAAATCCTTTACCTAATCCTGATTCCGCAGAGAATAAATAATCACCCTTTTCATTAAAAAGTACGATCCATGCATTTTCATACCCACGATTTTCAGTTAATATCTTACATGTCCTTTTTATAAGTATATCACTCTTCTTCTCTTCGATAATAAGATGGTTTACTTTGCTAATTGCCTGAAGAACAAGGTTTAGATGTGTTATTTTATTTTCAGATAGTTTGCGGTCAGTGATGTCCCGAACAGAGTGTACGACAGATACAATCTCTTTATTTTTGTCAAATACCGGATCGGCAGAAATCAAAAACCATTTACCATTTTCACCAATCTGTATTTCTTTCTCCTCTCTCTTTTTTGATTTTAATAATCGTTCTAATGGGCAATTCGGGTGTGGCTTGTCAGAATTATTGAAGGCTTTATAACATTTAGATCCAATAACCTTGTTTATTGGGAGGCCCGTATATTTTTTGCAAGCTGTGTTGGCATTAATTATTAGTCTTGTTTTAGGATCGATCAAACTTATCCAGTCTGTCATTGCATTGAAAGTAGTTTTCCAGGCCTCTTGACTATCACGTAACACTTGCTCGGTATGTTTACGCTCGGTAATATCCAGAATAATTGCTGCGAAAATTGATTCGTTCTCAAATTTAAGAAGCTGCAAATGCACCTCTGAATTATAAAGTGACTGGTCCTTACGTTGGTGAACAGTCTCAATAACAATTTTTTCTTTCTCGCCAGATCTTAAAGGCGTAATTAATTTTTCAAAGGATTCTTCTGTAAACTCTGGTTTTACATGGATTGGTGTTAGTTCTCGTAGTTCTTCCATGGTATATCCCAGATTATGTATCGCAGCTCTATTAGCCTGAGTAAATTTCAGAGTATCTGCTTCGAACAAATATATTTCATTCAGAGAATCTTCGAAGATTCGACTAAAACGTTTGATTTTTTCATTCGCCTGTTTTTGTAATGTTATATCGCGGATTGTGCTTATAACTCTGACAACCTTATTTTTTTCTTTAAGAAAAGTAGTGTTAATTTCAGTTGTAATCAGTTCTCCATCTTTCTTTTTTAAAACTTGCTCAATATGAATATTTTCTTCATTCCTATCTATTCCTTCAGTTAATCTTTTATAATATTCATTATATTCAATTTCAGAAGGAAATAATATTGATGCTTTTTTTCCAAAACATTCTTCAGGAGAGTAGTTTAATATCTTATAAATGGAATCATTGACATATTCGATTGTGCACTCAGGGA
>JAGLSB010000108.1 GCA_023135955.1 Bacteroidales bacterium
TGCCACATTGTATTACATTTACTTTGAATCGAGTAAAGCAAAAGATAAGAGATTGCTTCGCCTCCTTCGTTGTCTCGCAAGGACGACATGCACTTGGGAGCAGGGATAAATAAGTTGGCGGCTTAGCCGCCAACTTATTTATCCTCCCTGCTGACAAAGCGACGTCCTTGCGAAGGAGCACGAGGGTGACTGAAGCAATCTCGTCCTCACCCTCAGCAAGGCGTTATTATTTTGATTTTCGGGTGTCTTTTTCGGAAAGCAAGAGAATTTCACACACCAGCAGTACAGACGCACGATTGTGCGTCTCAACACCATCCCCTAAAATCCTCCACCTTTCATACCCCCGCCGCTACCTCGACCTCCGCCGCTTCCACTTCCTTTCCCTTGCCCCTTATCTGGAGGCTGATTAGAGGGTTTGGTTTTTTTAACTTTCTTGACCTTTTCATTTTTCACCTTTTCGTCAATGCTTTCAAGTCTGATTATACAAACTTTCTCATTCCGATCTTCAGGTAGAGAAATTACAAAACTAGTTTTATTGAAATCAATCTCAAGTTCTTCACCGGTATCAATAAAAACAGCATTTGAATATTCACCTATTTCGAAATTTTTAAGATTTAAAAAATCGGTTGTCCAATCGGTAAGTATAACATATATGTATTTATCATCATGGGTGAAAAGTATATTTTCGCCGGCTTGCGGATTTATAGTCCAAAGAGGAGCCTCCGGAATGTATCGGTCTGACTCAATAATAGCTCCCCGGTTTTTTTTCATCCATTTAGAGATTTCGCTTAACTTTTGTTCTGTAATCATAGGAATAGTTCCGTCAGCTAAAGCCCCAATTGCTAATAGAAAATTTTCTCCTTTTGCAATGGTTCTTACCATCGTTATTAAAATCTCGTTTATCGATTTATAATCATTAAGCTTTTCCACTCTGTTGTATCCATAAGAATAGCCCATGGGAATAGACACTTCCCTTATTTTACTTTTTGATGCTGGTTCGTTTGTATTTCCATATCCAAGGCTGTAAAATCCACCATGATTTCCCCGACTCCCTTGTTCCCAACGGTCATTAACAACAATCCACTCTTTATTAGGTGCTTCATTGTATATCCAGGCAAGCAATTCTTTTGCCTTTATATCTTTTCCTTTGTAATCTAATTCGCCATCTGTCCAGAATATTTCAGGTTTATAATTGTTGATCAATTCTTTTGTCTGAAAATGAATTCTTTCCGTAAATGCAGAGTCAGAAATGGAATGTTGCTCCCATACAGTGCGTGGTACATAATAGCCATTTCTGAGGGATGATTCCATGGGCCATGTATTGGTCTTTGTAGTCCAGAATTCCATAAATGAGTAATATAATCCAGTGTGCAATCCTGCTTCCTTCACAGCGTTTGTCATTTCACCAACTAAATCTCTTTTTGGTCCGGTTTCGCCAGCATTCCAGCCTTTCGAATATTTTTCCTTACTTGGCCATAAAGCATATCCATCACTGGGTTTAGCTGTCATAATAACATATTGAGCACCTGCATTTTTAAAAAGATCTACCCATTCTATAGGATTAAAAAGTTCAGCTTTAAATTGATTCTGAAAATCAAAATAGCTAAAATTTTCTCCATATGCTTTTTTGTGAAAATCAGCATTTGCCTCTGGCCGATACATAACTTCTGGTAAATACCATTCTGAGTTTGCATTTTCTTTTTTCTCGTAACCATATTCATCAACAGCATAAGGTCGATAAGCAGGAACAGAAAATAATCCCCAGTGAACAAAAATTCCAAATTTCGCATCGGAAAACCAGTCTGGTACAGGTCGCGTATCCAGCGATTCCCAATCGGGGGTATAATTTTGTGCTATCAGATTAAAGGAGAAAGCCAATAATATTGAGAGTAGAAAAGTGCGTATCATTTTTTTGCTTGCAAAGATAGCAAATGGATTCAGATACTTTGTGAGAAAAACAAATTTCAGAATGTCAAAAACAGTCTTACTTTTTGCGATAATGCTTTTTCTTTTTTTTGATTGTTACAGGATTCCATTCAGGACTTTTACCAATTTCTTCAGGAATAGGTATTTTGTATACTTCAGCTTCAATTAGCTTTTCAATACGATCCAATTTTTCCATATCCTCAGGATTGACTATGCTTAGCGCAACACCTGTCCCTTTTGCTCTTGCCGTTCTTCCAACCCTGTGAACATAATCCTCCGCATCATCGGGCACATCATAATTGATGACAAGATCTATATCTTTTATGTCTATGCCTCTACTCATTACATCAGTGGCCACAAGAATTCTCGTTGTTCTTGCACGAAATCCCAACAAGACTTCTTCTCTCTGACTTTGCTCAAGGTCTGAAGAAATACCTTCGATATTTTTTTCTACTTTTTTGAGAGTTCTGGCTAAATCAGCCACTTTCTTTTTTCTTGCGCAGAAAATTAAAATACTCTGATAGTCAGGTTTATCTTTAATAAGATAAGAGACCAAATCCATCTTTGCAGGTTCGTAACAAAGATATGCCGCCTGAAGAACGCCCTCAGCTGGTTTCGCTATACCGAAATTTAGTTCTATTGGTTTTTTAAGAATGCTTGAGGTTAGTTTTCTGATTTTTGGAGGCATTGTAGCAGAAAACATGAGTGTTTGTCTTTTCTCAGGAATGAATTTAATGATTTTTTTAATGTCATCAACAAAGCCCATATCAAGCATTCGGTCTGCTTCGTCAAGGATCAGGTGCTCTAGTTTGGAGAAGTTTACATAACCCATATCAAGATGAGCCATTAATTTTCCCGGTGTTGCAACAACAAAATGTGTTCCGCTTGTAAGTGCTATTTTCTGCTGATCCCAATCGCTGCCATCTGTGCCACCATATAATGCTATGGAATTTACAGGGGCAAAATAAGCCAGGCCTTGAATTTGTTGATCGATCTGGATTGCAAGTTCTCTGGTAGGAACAATTATTAAAGTATTTACACCATCAATATCTTTACCGCCTATCTTATTAAGGATGGGGAGAATAAAGGCTGCTGTTTTTCCTGTACCTGTTTGGGCACAAGCTATCATATCTTTATTGTTAAGAATTTCGGGAATAGCTTTTTCCTGAATCGGAGTTGCTTCTTCAAATCCCATATATGAGATTGCCTCAAGAATTTCTTCGTTCAGATTCAGTTCAGTAAATTTAATTGGCATAAGTTCGCTTTATGAAGTCTTTTTAGGAAAATATCTGTTTTTGTCAGCAAAGAAATCCATCAACCAGGTTTTTTTAATAAAGGTGGCAGAATGTAGTGTATTTGCCTGTA
This sequence comes from Bacteroidales bacterium, assembly GCA_023135955.1. GTDB lineage: Bacteria > Bacteroidota > Bacteroidia > Bacteroidales > JAGLSB01. Next base: position 3,292 of record JAGLSB010000108.1, read on the forward strand.
CGAAATAACTATCGCCCTTTCTATAAGTTTTAGTGACATTATCAATGGTTAATTTCATTTCACCTTCAAACACGGTTCCCCATTGTGTGCCATGTTTATGTTCTGCTACATCACCAATTGCTTCGATTTCAAAAAATACAATCTGGTGATTTTCAGACTGAGATAGCCATCCTCTTACTCCATCAAAAGGAATATCAGCTTCTGGAAGATTGGTAATTGTTTCGGGATAAAATTCGCTCATCTAATTTTTTACAAAGGTATAAAAACAATTTGATTGAATTGCATTATGGTAAATACCCAAATCGATCAGCTAAATATGTCAATAATAGAGATAAAGAAAATGCAATCATTGGAGCAAATACCCACATTCCAAAAAATTGTTTAACCTGGGTTTTCTTAAATATGTTTTTTGCTCCCAACTTAGCGACTCCTATACCTATTATTGCAGCAACATTTAACTGTACTAATGATGATGGAATGCCTTTGGTTATTGATGCAAATAGTAAAAGACTTGCAGATACAAAAGCGATAATAATTGCCTCAATTCTTCCAAACATTACAATTTCTTTCCCGGTCTTCTTAACAATTTTATGTCCAAATAATGAGCTGCCAATACCGAAGCTTGGAGCAACAATTAAAGTAGATAATATCATAATTAGAATAAAATTTCCTTCATTAGGAATTTTAAGTTCATTTATTGTCATAGTAGCTATTGGGCCGGCTGCATTTGCTACATTATTTGCACCAAGAGTGAAAGCAACATACATAGACATGGCAATAATTAGCCCTTTTAAAAATGGATTTTCATTTACTTTTTTTGAAATGGTGTAGCCCCTTTTTCTGATAGGTTTGTATATGTATTTTCCTATTATGAAACAGATTAGAAAGGAAAGAATTGGAAGGATGAACCATGTTGGAATTATTTCTAAAAATAGTTTATCAGAATTTAATTCATCAAAATACATTGCCGGAGCAACAAGGGCTAAAACTGTTGCCTGACTAGTAGATTGTGGAATTCCCGCCAAATTCGCAATTAATAATGAAATAGAAACAGAGAAAAGCACTATTGAAACTATTACAAAATCCATTCTTTCCGGATCTAATAGTCCCTTTCCCATCGTAGTAGCAGTTCCCTTTCCGGCTATTATTGCGCCCAGAAATACCATAATTCCGAACAAACCTGGAATCAAGCTTTTCTTAATTAAATCGGCTCCATAGGCAGCAGAAAAAGCAGGTCCGGTTCCGCTTCCTCCCATATTAATTGCCAGAAAAAGAGCAATTAAAAAGGGAATCAATAAATAACTAAATAAGGGTGATATCATCGTATTTTATTAAT
>JAGLSB010000109.1 GCA_023135955.1 Bacteroidales bacterium
TGGGTTCAGAACGTCGTGAGACAGTTCGGTCCCTATCTGTTGTGGGCGTTAGAAATTTGAGAAGCTCTACCTCTAGTACGAGAGGACCGAGGTGGACAAACCTCTAGTGAACCTGTTGTGGCGCCAGCTGCATCGCAGGGTAGCTACGTTTGGCAGAGATAAGCGCTGAAAGCATCTAAGCGCGAAGCTCCCCTCAAGATGAGATCTCCCTTAAGGGCCGTTCAAGACTAGGACGTCGATAGGCTGCAAGTGTAAAGGCAGTAATGTCAAAGCTGAGCAGTACTAATTGCCCGTGAGCTTTTTTTAAGTTCAAATTAAAAAGTTAATCTTCCTTCATGTCATTAATATTTTCCGCCTGCGGCGGATAACAATTTTAGGTGACTCTTGCAACGGGGAACCACCTCTTACCATTCCGAACAGAGAAGTTAAGCCCGTTAGCGCCGATGGTACTGCATTTGTGGGAGAGTAGGTCGTCGCCAATTTTTAATTAGCCCCGAAACTTATGTATCGGGGCTTTTTTATTAAAACATATGTATAAATTTTTTTACATATTTTTTTTAATCTCTTGCCTGACAATACTTTCGATTTATAGTCAGTCTGAAATACCAGATTCTGGCGTCGTAATTAGAAGCTATAAAATCGATCCTGTTACAATGAGTTCATATGAAACTGAACTTGATACCAGCTTTGAAACCGTCTTTCGGTACAATCCTATAGAATATCAAAGCTTCTCTAATACATTTCTTGGTAATAGCGGTCAAGCAGCCATAACTAACGATTTCTTTAATCGGAAAAATAATAAGGCTTTCTTCTTCTCAAATGCTTTGGAGATGTATATGTATAACCCATTTAATATATCCCATTTTAATACTTTTAAACCTTTCTCTGAAATTAAATATCTTTCTTCAGGTAACAGAGATAATTCTGAACAAATAATTTCATTTCTGCATACACAAAACGTTAACCAAGATATTAATATTGGACTATTTTATGACCTGATTGCTTCCAAAGGGATGTATCTGGATCAAAATATTAGTGCAAATAGAATTAATCTATATGGAAGTTATATTAAGGACAATTATAGTTTTTATTCCTCTTTACACTATAATGGACATAAAGCTCAGGAAAATGGTGGTTTATATGATGTTCCAGGCTTTGTATATCAAGAGGCAGATGCTTTGAATTATAGGATGAACCTTGAGGATGCTGATTCCCGATATAAAAATCTAAACTTCTTTTTTACTCAGAAACTTAATCTTTCTGAAATCGTTAATGACTCAATAATTAAAACCCGCCTGGAAAAATTTTCCTTCTATCATACACTGAATTATGACAGAAGAAATAGAACATATACTGATGATATTTCCTCCATAGATAGTTTGAACTATTATCAGGATCAGTTTTACCTGATTAGTGATGTTTTCGATTCTGCTTTCTATCAAAATCTGTCAAACCGTTTCGATTTGAGTCTCAAGTTGATAAATGAAAGTCAGGACCTAAGAGTTTACATGAAACATGAATTCAAGAAATTTTCTTTTGCACATCCTAATTTCGTGAGCTATGACATGGAAGGAGTCATGGTAGATACCGTGATAAGAGCTTATGCAAATGATACTTATAATGATATTTCCCTTGGAGGACAGCTAATTGGGAGAATGAAAACATGGAGTTATACTCTTGATGGACAGCTATTTCTTACAGGATATAACATTGGAGATATTCTTACTGAAGCGAATTTCGTTAAAAGTTTTCCAGGAAAAGGTGAAGTAAGTCTAAATGGCAAGATATCAAGCCTTAATCCTTCCTATTTTTTAAATCAATATGGTTCAGCACATTTTGTGTGGGATAATGATTTTCGAAAAACAGAATCTACTCAAATAGCTTTGTGTTATTCCAATGCTCAGAAAATATCTGCCAGAATCTCTGTGAGCCTATTTAATGATTTTGTTTTCCTTGATACCCTTGCATTACCATCACAGCTTGAACAAGAGCTTATGGTAGTTGGGTTTTTTCTGGATAAAACCTTTAAATGGGGCCCATTTCATCATAAACATGAACTTCTATTGCAAAAAAGTACTCATGATGCTATCAGCCTGCCTCTTGTTAGTTATGCCAACAGGTCTTGGCTTCAAGGTAGTTTATTCCAGGATAATCTGAAGTTTCAAATAGGTGGTGAATTGTACTATTTTACTGAATATTACGGAGATGCATTTATGGCAGCTACAGGGAGTTTTTATAGACAAAATGATAATAAAATTGGAAATTACCCTTTTATTAAAGGTTTTTTAAATATTAAAATTAAAAGATTAAGAGCTAGTATCCAATATACAAATGCTCTTGCAGGCCTTATAGACGCTAACTACTTCATGGCTTACCGATATCCAAACTTTAATAGTTCACTAAAGTTCGGCCTCGCCTGGACCTTCTATGATTAAATCCAACTAAACCTTTTGGCATAAAATTTGTTAAAGAGTCAGAATATTTTTTAGCTCTAAACAGCTTATTTATAAAATATTAGGATTTTACAGATAGAAAAATATGAAAAACCAGGAATTTTATTTTGATGTGAAATGCCTGAAATCCTAAAATCAAATAATTAAGAAATGAATTACATACATATAAATAGATATATTTTAATAGTGTTTTTTCTCTTTGTTCCAATATTGTTCTCCTATACCAAAAGGGAGGATGGAGCAATTTCTGAAAAAAATGAATCTGCACACGATCTATCGGAAATAAAATCAACAGGAAAATTGAAAGTAGTAACCGATTTTAGTTCTGTGAATTATTTTATTTACAAAGGTAAGCCACTTGGGTTTCAATATGAAATGCTGCAAGAACTATCAGATTATCTGGAGATTGAGATTGAAGTAAGTGTAAATAATGACTTAAAAGAGAATTTTAACTCACTTACCAATGGAGAGGTAGATTTAATCGCCTCCAATCTTACAATAACGGCTGAAAGAAAGGATTTCATGGATTTTACTAGTCCTCATAGTCAAAGCAGGCAGGTATTGGTACAACAAACTAAGAGCAAAAAACAATTTTCTAATACTGAGCTTCTGAGAAATCCCCTGGAACTCGCAGGTAAAACTGTTTACGTTCAGAAGCACTCTTCCCATCTGCAGCTATTAAGAAATATTTCCGTTCAAACCGGTGAGTTGATAAATATTATTGAAGTACCGATTGAAACAGAACAACTTATCAAAATGGTGTCACGTGGTGATATAGAATTTACTGTAGCAGACGAGGATGTTGCCATTGTGAATAGTTCTATCATTGACGGGCTTGATATAGAGGCCGTCTTAGGTTTCCCACAAGAACAAGCCTGGGCAATTAGAAAAAATTCACCTGAACTTAAGAATGAAATTAATATCTGGATGGAATCTTTCTCAAAAACAAGAAAGTTTGCCATCCTTCAAAATAAATATTTCAAGAGCAACAGGATTAATAAAATGGTTAACAGCAACTATTATTATCCTGAATCTGGGAGGATATCTCAATATGATGAAATATTTAAAGTAGAAGCTGAGAAAATAGACTGGGATTGGCGATTACTTGCTTCCATGGTATATCAGGAATCGCGCTTTAATTCAACTGCAAAATCCTGGGCCGGAGCGTTCGGATTAATGCAGCTTATGCCACGTACTGCAAATCGATTTGGGGTTAATCAAAATTCATCTGTAAAGAAACAAATTAGTGCTGGAGTTAAATTCATACAATGGCTTGAAAATCGGCTCAACGATCTTGTTGAGGATCCTGATGAACGTAAAAAATTCATTCTTGCTTCCTATAATATTGGTTTTGGCCATGTTAAAGATGCAATCAACCTAACTAAAAAATTTGGTGGAAATCCTGAACTTTGGGAAGATAATGTGGAGTATTATCTGTTGAAGAAATCTGAGGAGGAATTTTATTCAGATCCAATTGTTATATATGGATACGCCAGAGGAACTGAGACATCCAAATATGTGAAAGATATTATATATAGATACAATCATTATCTCAATATTGAGGAAAATTCAAATCTGGCTCAAGTTCTTCAATAATTCTCAGGAACTCACTTAATATCATCGCTGTAGCTCCCCAGATTTTATCATCTTTATAGTTAAAGAAAGGGATTTTATATCTCTGATTCTCAAATTCATGATATTCTACAGAATTATTTCTTTTATCGATAAAATGAGACAAAGGAACAATGATCATTTTTTGTACTTCTTTTTTATCAATCATGAAAGTGGGAGTGAATTTTAAATAACCGACAAAGGGCATTACTTCAAAGTTGCTCACGGGAATATATAGAGAGCTCAGGTTTCCTATCAGATTGATATCTTTCTGATGTATCCCAATTTCTTCCATTGTCTCTCTAAGTGCTGTATTAGTCAAATTCATATCTTTTACATCAAACATACCTCCAGGAAGGCTAATTTGTCCGCTATGTGGGCCATTGTAAAGGGTTCTTTTAATTAAGGCCAGTTGAATTACTTTATTCAAAGGAAATAGTAAAATCAAAACAGCAGCTTTTTTAACAGCTTTATTGTCTGTCGATAATGTCCTGTGCTCGGGTGACATTTTTTGCTGATATTCAAATCCAGGCAGACTTTGTTTTAAGCGTTTCGTTATTAATTCAGACAATATTTCGATTTTATTGGTCATGTATCTGTGTTAAAAAATTTATTTATTTTTCACTATAGAACGGTCTGAATAGGTAAATTGTTTAAGTGATTTATATTTATATCACCCAAAAATAAATACTAATATTATTTGAATGAGATTGTTTTTGAAGGTGAAATTCTGGAAATAAGCATTGAAGGTAAGATTAGGAAAATTAAAATTGCCAGTGTAGCTCCTGCATTAATAAGGAAAATATGGGATAATTCCATATTTATAGGAACAGTTGATAAATAATAATTTTCAGGATTCAGACTGATGATTTCAAATTTTTTCTGAAGGGCACATATACCAAGTCCCAGAATATTTCCATAGGCTAAACCTTTTATAATTAGATAAAAAGATTTATAGAAAAATATTTTTCTAATCATAGAATTTCTCCCTCCAAGAGCTTTTAATACTCCTATCATATAGGTTCTATCGAGGATAAGAATTAGTAATCCGGAAACCATATTAAATCCGGCAACAACTATCATTAAAAGAATAATTATGATAACGTTTAGATCCTGTAACTCTAGCCAATCAAAAATTTGAGGATATCTTGCTGTAATACTGGATGCTTTTAATCTGCCCCCATCTTCAAAATAATAACCTGAAATAATATCACGAATTTCCCTGGTGGATGCATATAAATCTTTAAAATTACTAATATTTATCTCGAGTCCACTAACCTGATCAGGCTCCCAGCTATTTAATCGTTGTATATGCTTTAGATCAACAAAACCAAAAGTTTCATCTAATTCAGCAAGACTGGTTTCATAAATTCCATGAATGACAAATTTCCTAAACCGGGGCCTATCATCAATGAACCACATTCTGAGCGGATCGCCTAAGTTTAGTTTTAACTTTCTGGCTGTAAAAGACGAAATTATTATTCCGTTATTATAACTTGAATCGATATCAAGGACACTACCTTCTGTTAATGAAGATTGAAAAAATTGCCAGTCAAAATCTTCTCCCACACCCTTTAAGACTAAACCTTGAATGTCGGTTTCAGTTTTTATTATTCCCGCTTTTAGTGCGAATACTTGTACTTGATCTACATTATCTAGCGATCTGATATCATCATAAATAGGTAAATAGGCAGGAATTGGCTTTGTTTCATAAGAAAGATTTGAGTCGTAATTCAAAACTTGAACATGAGATCCAAATCCGGAAATTTTGTTGGTGATTTCGTTTTTAAAGCCTGTAACAATTGAAACAGATACAAGCATTACAGCAATACTGAGAGTAATACCGGTAATTACAATAGTGGTTATGGTATTGGAAAAATGTTTTCGTTTACGCTTATTGCCACTGATTCTGTTTGCTATAAAAAATTCTAAATTCAATTTTTTATTTTATAAGTAGGACAAATGTAATAAATTCGCACCTTAAGTTTTATTGAATGTATAGGAATTTAATATTTAGTAGTTTAATCTTGTTGAGCTCTTGTCTCTATTCCTCTGAAGAGACCCAATCAGAAATATTATGCGGAGCAGATAGAACAGAACAATATTTTGACCAGCTGAGAGCAAAAAAGTTTGCCCTTGTTTCTAATCAAAGTAGCCTTATTTCTAATGTTCATCTTGTTGATAGCCTTATTTCATCAGGGATCAGACCAATGAAGATTTTTACTCCTGAACATGGGTTCAGAGGAAATGCAGATGCAGGTGAGCTTATCGATGACTCAATAGATCCGTTTACTTCAATACCAATAATCTCTTTATACGGTTCAAATAAACAACCTACTCCTGAAGAAATGAATGCTTTGGATCTGATAGTTTTTGATCTTCAGGATGTAGGAACACGTTTTTACACTTATATATCAACATTGCATTATGTTATGGAGGCTTGTGCTGAAAATAATGTTGAGCTGATGATTCTTGACAGACCAAATCCAAATGGAGATTATATTGACGGTCCAGTACTGGAAGCAGAATTTTCTTCCTTTGTTGGAATGCACCCGATTCCTGTTTTACATGGGATGACCATAGGAGAATATGCGAAAATGATTATAGGGGAGAAATGGTTGGACGAAAAGAAAGAATTCAAGTTTTCGGTGATTTCATGCAAAAATTATTCACATTCAGATAAATATGTTCCCCCGGTAAAACCATCTCCAAATTTACCCAACTATCAGGCAATAAGACTATATCCTTCGTTGTGTTTTTTTGAAGGAACGAAAATCAGTATTGGAAGAGGTACCGACTTTCCTTTTCAGGTTTTTGGGCATCCGCAGTTTGACACAACTTTGTTCTCCTTTATTCCGGATAGTAGACCGGGTGCCACTTTTAACTTAAAATATAAAGGTATTCCTTGTGGTGGAGTTGACCTTAGAGAGGAGAAAGTAGATCCAGGCAATATTTCAATCCTAAATCTGAACTGGATTATTGATGCTTACAGCAGATGTAAACAGAAGGAGAATTTCTTTACAAACTATTTTGAATTATTAGCCGGCACAGATAAATTACAAAAGCAAATAGAATCCGGATTAAATGAAAAAGAAATCAGAGAAAGCTGGAAAGCAGGACTGGATGAGTTCAAATTGATTAGGGAGAAGTATTTAATTTATAGGTAGGGTATCCGTTTATTTAGAAGAGACGCAAGGTGTTGCGTCTCAACAACAGATCACCCCTCTCTACCCGGATATACTTTCAAAGCAACTTCTAAAGTCTCCATTGCCTTTGCCAGATCATCTATTTTTAAAACGTAAGCTATTCTTACTTGTTTTTTACCTGTCGCAGGATTAGAGTAAAATCCAGATGCGGGGGCCATCATTACAGTTTGATTGTTGTGTTCGAATTCGCTTAGTATCCATTGAGAAAATTTATCGGCATCATCAACTGGTAATTGTGCGATGGTGTAGAATGCGCCACCAGGATTAGGACATATAACCCCCTCCATTTTGTTTAATGCTTCAACTGTAAAGTTTCTTCTTTCGATATATTCATTATAAACTTCCTTAAAATAGCTGTCTGGGGTTTCCAGTGCTGCCTCCCCAATTATTTGTCCGAGAGACGGAGGGCTAAGTCTTGCCTGAGCAAATTTAAGCGCTGTATTGATTACTTCCTTGTTTTTGGAGATTAAGGCTCCAATTCTAACCCCACAAGCACTGTATCGCTTAGAAACAGAATCCATCATAATTACATTTTCCTCCAGACCTATAAGGTTCATTACAGAATAATGCTCTTTACCATCGTAACAAAACTCCCTGTAAACCTCATCGGCAAATAAATAGAGATTATGCTTTTTTACAATTTCACCTAGAGTCTCAATTTCCTCTTTGGAGTATAGGTACCCAGTAGGATTATTCGGATTGCAGATTACTATTCCTCTGGTTTTATCTGTTATCAGTTTCTCAAATTCAGAGATTTCAGGTAATGCAAAATTATCTTCAATATCCGATGTTACCGGAACAACATTTACACCTGCTGCTGTAGAAAATCCATTATAGTTTGCGTAGAAAGGTTCCGGAATAATAATATCTTCTCCAGGATTAACAGTTGACATTAAGGCAAACAAAATAGCTTCAGATCCACCTGTGGTTATGAGTATCTCTGAAAAATCGATATCAATGTCAATTTTTTTATAATACTCGGCAAGTTTGCGTCGATAGGATTCATTACCTGCAGAATGACTGTATTCAATAACCGTTTCCTTAAGATTCCTGACAGCATCTAAAGCAACCTGGGGAGTTCTGATATCGGGTTGCCCAATATTTAAATGATATACTTTCCTGTTTTTTCTTTTTGCGTCTTCGGCATAGGGTACAAGCTTCCTGATTGGAGAGGCCGGCATATTTTTACCTTTTTCTGAAATAGATGGCATAATTATATTTATTTATTCTTAACAGGTTTTACATCTTCTACATTCCCTTTTATAAAAAGCTTTATGGGTGAATCTTCTGTATTGCTGTATACTGTTATGTTTTTATTGAAATTTCCGACAAGTTTTGTATTATAACTGATTCCTATTCGGCTTTTCTTTCCTGGCTTAATTGGTTCTTCAGGCCATTCAGGGCGCGTGCATCCACAGCTTGACCTAACATTGTATATTATCAATTCCTTTTTGGATGTATTGGTAAATTCAAAATAACACCTGCCATCGCTATCAAAAGGAATATCTCCAAAATTGTAAGTTGTATCCAGGAAAGAGATTTCAGCCATCGGTTCTTCACCATTCTCATTGGTTGATGAATTACAAGCAGCAAAGAAAAAGATAGTGGCGAAAAGAAAAAATATTTTATTAGACTTCATAGAAAGTTTTTTACAAAAATATAAAACATCCATGATTAATCCTTAAACACACAAAGGAATTACTGAAATTGGATGTTTAACGATATTTAACTTCTAGATCACACGATGAAGTAATAATAATGACGACTGCATTTCACAATAGTAGATATTTATTTGGCAAATAAAATATACTCTTTATTTTGGTGAAAATTGTGTAGAAAAAACGTATAATTTACGGCTTTTAACTTCTATATCTACAATTTATACATAATGGACAAAGTGTTTTAGAATTAAGAATAGAATGTCTCTTTTAAATTTTCACTACCAATTTTTCTTTTACCACTTTCTATTTCTTTAACCATTTCTACAAGGGCCGCATTTACAGGAACATTAATATTGTATTTTTCCCCCATAGAAACAATATAACCATTGAACCAGTCTATTTCAGTTGGCCTTCCTCTTTCTAGCGATTGTAAAGCAGAGCTTTTTGTTCTCCGGTATTTTAAGCCGAGAATTCGAATAGTTAGCTGTCTTTTAAGAACACCTATGAAATTATTAGCCTTTAGGAACTTATAATAATCCAATTTACCTGCATAAGGCTCTACCTTAAGACCCATAGCATTGGCAACTTCAATAGCTTCATTAATGATTTTCATAAAAACATTCCTGGTCTGGGAGCTGGAAAGCATTTCGCCAAGCGGTTTTCCGGTTATGGCTCCAAGTGTAGTAATGCAGGAACTAATTATCAGCTTGGAATATAATTCTCCATAAATATTGTCAGAAATGGAAGTAGGAAGGATATTTTCTAAAATTTCTTTTAAATCGTGAAGCCGATCTGAATTTGATTCATTAATATTTCCAATAATAAATTCACCACCTGAAGTCATGTCATACTTGCCATGTTCCAGCATTGTCGCGCCCCAGCCTGTAACACAACCAATCGTTTTATCTTTTCCAACAATTGAGGCAAGTTTGTCCTCGCAAATTCCATTCTGCATTGACACTACAAGAGAATCTTCTTTTAAATGTGGCAAGACCATTTTTGAGGCCGATGATAAATCGTTAGCTTTTGTAGTAATCAGCACTATATCATATTTCTCGTCAAGAAGATCAGAAGGAAGAAAAGCATCCACTTTTTGTACTATATGCCCATGATGTCCCAGAAGTTCAAAGCCTTCCTTTTTAGCTTTTTGTTTTAACTCAGGATATTTGACTACAATATGAGGAGCCAAGCCCTTTTTTGTCAGAATAACGGATATTACACCTCCGATTGCTCCAGCTCCTATGATTAAAATTTTATTACTCATAATATGAAATATTATTAAATTTACTCAAGTCTTTGGAAATATCAAAGAAAAAGTCCAATCATATTATAATCAAGCTTTAAAATCCTTTCATTTTATTATTTTTGCACTGCTTTTTATAAATGAAAAAATATATCTCAATGGATATTCCTTCCAAATACAATCCTTCGGAAACAGAAGATAAATGGTACGATTACTGGCAAAAGCATAAATTCTTTGAATCTGATCCCGACGACAGGGAACCTTATACAATAGTAATTCCACCACCAAACGTAACAGGAGTACTTCATATGGGTCATATGCTGAATAATACTATTCAGGATGTATTAGTCAGGAGGGCAAGAATGATGGGTAAAAATGCATTGTGGGTTCCCGGCACCGATCATGCATCCATTGCTACAGAAGCCAAGGTAGTTGGGATGTTGCAGGAGAGAGGGATTAATAAATCAGAGCTAAGCCGGGAGGAGTTTCTTAAATACGCCTGGGAATGGAAAGAGAAGCATGGAGGGATTATTCTCGAGCAATTAAAAAAGCTTGGAGCATCTTGCGACTGGAGGAGGACAGCCTTTACAATGGATGACTCATTGTCGGAGAGCGTTTTACAAGTATTTATAGATCTTTACAAAAAGGGTCTGGTTTATAGGGGAGTGAGAATGGTAAACTGGGATCCGCAAGCGAAAACTGCATTATCAGATGAGGAAGTTATCCACAAAGAGGTTCAGTCCAAGTTATATTTCGTAAAATATTTTGTTGATGGTGAAGACGATCACCTGGTGATTGCCACTACACGACCTGAAACTATTCTTGGAGATACAGCCGTTTGTGTAAATCCAAAAGATGAAAGATTTATCCGGTTTCATGGGAAAAAGATTATAATCCCGCTTGTTAATCGTGTTGTTCCTTTAATTCAGGATGAATATGTCGACATGGAATTCGGTACAGGAGCTCTTAAGATTACTCCGGCTCATGATGAAAATGATTATAAGCTTGGACTCAAACATAATCTGCCGAGCATTGATATATTTAATGATGATGGTAGCCTAAACGAAAAAGCGGAGCTATTTATTGGCGAAGATAGATTTGAAGCTCGTGATAAAATTGTAAAAGATCTGGAAGAAAATGGTCATATGTTGAAAATCGAAGATTATGTAAATAAGGTTGGATTTTCTGAAAGAACAGATGCCGTGATAGAACCAAAATTATCGCTACAATGGTTTCTGAATATGAAAAGCCTGGCAGAACCCGCCTTGGAAAATGTTTTAAATGATAACATAAAGCTTTTTCCTGCAAAGTTCAAAAATACATACAGACACTGGATGGAGAATGTAAATGACTGGTGTATTTCGAGGCAATTATGGTGGGGACAACGAATACCGGCTTTTTATTATGGGGAAAATCCTGGCCCTAACGATTATGTTGTAGCTGATAATATTGAGGAAGCACTTCTGCGTGCAAAAGAAAAAACGGGCAATCCAAACCTTTCCAAAGATCTTTTGATTCAGGATGAAGATGTTCTTGATACCTGGTTTTCTTCATGGCTGTGGCCTATTTCCGTATTTGACGGAATCAGGAATCCTGAGAATAAAGACATGAAATATTATTATCCTACCAATGATCTAGTTACAGCACCAGAAATTCTTTTCTTTTGGGTCGCAAGAATGATCATTGCCGGATATGAGTATCAAGGTGAGAAACCATTCAAGAATGTATATCTCACTGGGATAGTCAGAGATGGAAAACGAAGAAAAATGTCTAAATCTCTGGGTAACTCACCTGACCCTATTGAGTTAATGAAGAAATATTCTGCCGATGGTGTCAGAGTTGGAATGCTGCTTTGTTCACCTGCCGGGAATGACCTTTTATTCGATGAATCATTAACCGAGCAGGGAAGAAATTTCAGCAATAAGATATGGAATGTCTTCAGGCTCATAAAATCCATGAAAGTGGATGAAAATATTGATCAGAATCCCGAAACAAAAATTGCTCTGGAATGGTTTGGAAACAAACTGAACGCAACTATTTTAGAAATGGAAAAGCAATATGAACGATACCGATTGTCTGATGCTTTAATGAGTATCTACAGGCTTTTCTGGGAAGAGGCTTCGTCATGGTTCCTTGAAATCATCAAACCCGGATTCGAAAAAGCGATTAGTAGAAAAAGCTATAATGAAATTCTGGAAAACATTGAAAAACTATTAGCCTTGCTGCATCCTTTCATGCCTTTCATTACGGAAGAGATATGGCATTATCTTAAAGATAGAAAAGATGGAGATAGTCTTACGATATCACCAATGCCCAAAGCAGGATTAGTTGATAAGAAAATGCTTGATGAATTCGAAAGAATGAAACAAGTAGTTTCTACAGTTAGAAATATCAGGAATGAGAAGCAAATATCTATGAAGGAGACCCTTCCTCTTCACTATAAAATTAATGAGGGAGAATACTTTGAGAAATACATACCCATAATTAAAAAGCTTGCTAATTTGTCTGAAATAACCCTGGTTGATGAGAAACCTGAAGGTGCCATTTCATTTATCGTTAAAAATATTGAGTATTATCTTCCTGTTGGAGATAAGATTGATAGTGAAGCAGAACTAAAAAAGATGGAAGAGGAATTAAAATATACGATTGGATTTCTTAATTCTGTTAAGAAAAAGTTAGCTAACGATAGATTTGTTTCCAGCGCACCGGAAGTTGT
>JAGLSB010000011.1 GCA_023135955.1 Bacteroidales bacterium
AACAAAAAAGAGCTTTGAGCTTCGTGATTATACTAATTTCGTTAATTATTCTGACATCCCTTATTTCCCAGAGTCCTTATCTGAGTATTCAAGCAAGTATATTCAATGCTTTAATTGCTTTCATTCTGTATTATTTCCGTTTTTTAAGCAATGGAAAGTATCAGTTGTCCAGTTTTGTTATTTATATATTTCTGTTTTCATTATTTACCTTATTTGAGGTCAACAAATATTCGAGTGAAAAAAATATCTCAGCAATGAAAATGTTGGCAGTTGGATTGTCTGTCGAACACGATCCTGTAGCAGAATTATTGTTCGTAGATCTAAAGAATGATTTGAAAGAAGATCAGGAAATTACGGATTTATTATATTCTCATGATTTTGATTTTGAATTATTGTATAATACGGTTGGACGTAAATATTTTCGCGGATTTTGGGATAAATATGATCTTCAGTTAACGGTTTGCAGTGAGCGTGATAGTGTTTTTGTTTCTCCGCCTGTGGAGACATGGTATTCCTGTTATCCATTTTTTTATGAAGAAGTTTTGCAGGATGGAATTTTGGTGCCCGGAATAGAAAATGTATATTATCTCCACAACCACAATGGTCGAATCAGTTATCTGATGACTATAAGTTATCAGCCTGAGTTAGAGGAAGAAGTGACTATTTTTCTCGAATTAAATTCCCGACTTGTTTTGGAAGGGCTTGGATATCCAGGTTTATTGCTCGATGAATCATTGCAAACAGATCAAACCAGATACTCTTATGCTAAATATAATAAAAATCAACTCATAACCAGTAGTGGAGAATTTAATTACTCAACACGAAGCGATATTTATTCGGAATATGTTGAGGGCTTTATTCCTTTTGAATATGATGATTTTGATCATATTGCATACCACCTTGATGGTGAAAATACTATCATTGTAAGTAAGGCATCAGTTTTTTGGGTCGATTTGCTAATATCATTTTCCTATATCTTTGGGTTCTACTTCCTTTCATTATTTGGTTTACTTCAGCTTAGCCGAATTAGTCCCATTAGGCTCAGTATGAATTATAATTTTAAAACAAAAATCCAATGGGGGATGAATTCAGTTGTTCTGTTTTCATTTATTTTGATGGGAGTAGGAACGGTTTATTTCAGTATAAATCAATATAAAACAAGGCAGTATGAAATTCTTGAAGAAAAGGTTCAATCGGTTTATGTAGAACTTATACATAAACTAGAATTTGAAAACGATTTGCAGGGTTGGTCATCGGATGCTTACTTTAGCATGAATGAGCTGCTTCAAAAATTCTCAAACGTATTTTATTCCGATATAAATTTATTCGATAGTGAAGGCTATTTGCTTGCAAGTTCCAGACCTGAGATATTCCAAATGGGTCTAATAAGTTCAAGAATGAATGCCTCCGCCTTTAAGGAAATGTCTGTAAAAATGCGATCGGAATTTGTTCAGAGTGAGAACATAGGAAATCTAGACTATCTTTCAGTTTATGTTCCTTTTGTTAATTCTGATAATAAATTGTTGGCATACCTGAACTTGCCTTATTTTACTCGTCAGGATGTGCTTACACGAGAAATAACAAATTTAGTGGTTGCCATAATTAATATAGTAGTACTCTTATTGCTGCTTAGCTTTACCATTGCAGTTTTTATGGCTAACACAATTACTAACCCACTTAATTTACTGCAACAAAAATTTTCCCGGATTAGTCTAAACGAGAAAAATGAGGTCATTAAGTATAAAGGAAAAGACGAAGTAGGAAGTTTAGTTAAAGAATATAATCTTATGGTAAATAAACTTCAGAATAGTGTCGAATTATTAGCTATTTCGGAACGTGAATCTGCCTGGAGGGAAATGGCAAAACAGATTGCACATGAGATAAAGAATCCCCTAACTCCAATGAAACTAAATATTCAGCATTTGCAGAGAACTATGGATGAGAATCCAAAAGAAATTAAGGAGCATATTGATAGAATTAGCGCAACTTTAATAGAACAGATTGAGAATTTATCAACAATAGCTACTGAATTCTCGAATTTTGCTAAGATGCCTCAGGCAAATAGAGAAGTACTCGATTTAGAAAGGAAACTAAAAAACAGTATGGAACTATTTACTGATTATGAGCGTTGCATTTTAAGTTTAAAAATTGAATCGCCTGATCCATTGTTGGTGTTTGCTGATAAAGAGCAACTGTCGAGAGTTTTTATTAATCTTATTAAAAATGCAATTCAGGCAATACCGGAAAATATTAATGGGAGAATAGATATTAAGCTCGAAAAGAAAAAAAAGATGGCTCTTGTAAGTATTATGGATAACGGGAAAGGGATTCCGGAAGCTATTAAAGGAAAGTTATTTCAGCCGAATTTTACTACTAAAAGTAGCGGAATGGGACTTGGACTTGCTATCGTTAGAAATATATTGCAAAATGCTGGAGGGGAAATTTATTTTGAAACTAAACCGGGTAAGGGTACTACTTTCTTCGTGGAATTGCCTTTAGTTGAGAAGATAACTTAAACTTGAGCAAAAGAATTGTATTAACAAACAATTGATATTGATAAAAGCATGTATCAATATGCCACAAAGAGATATCAATTTAAAAAGTTAATAATTTTATGGTTTTTTAAAGCCTTATATTGGCTTAAGCGGGATAATAATTGTTATTTTTAATGTTAAATTTTTTTGATTGCAGTGAATTTAATTTCAGACAAATTGATAAAATACGGATTATCAGTATTTTGCGGATTGGTGATTATCAATTTCACTCTTCTTGCTCAGCCCGAAGTTGATCATAATCGAGCTGTTTATGGGAAAGTTATTAATCACTGGGCTCAAGACAGCAATAATTCTGATACTCTGCAGCTTGAGGATGCAAGTGCTTTTGCAAATGGAGATACCGTTTTGCTTCATCATACTATTTCTGGTTTTGCATATGATGCCACGTTACAGATTGGAGATATTCGAGAAATGAAAAATGCCGGTGTTTATGGTATATATCTTATCGATACAATTATTGGGAATGAGGTGGCACTGAATAATGTATTGCCATGGAATGGTAATTATGCTCATCGCGATGGAGATTATAGTCAGCTTATTAAGATTCCAACATATGAGAAAGCAAGGTTCACTAGTAATTTTGTGTTCCCGGAATGGGATCCCGTGACAAAAGTAGGGGGTGTATTCCCCATACTCGTAAATAAAAAACTAATCCTTGAAAGTGATATTTCAGCCGATGGTAAAGGTTTTAGGGGTGCGACTCCCGTTGGGGATTATGTTTTTGAAGGAGGTGTGTGTTCAGAAGGTGTCTTTGCTGCAGATGATAATTATTTCACTAGTTCAGCTATAGATAGTGGTGCTTTTAAGGGCGAAACATTTAGCAATAATAAAGGAAACGATCTGGAGAATAAGCTAAGAGGGAGAGGGCGGATTGGAACAGGCGGCGGTGGAGGAAATGCACTTTATGCTGGCGGTGGTGGTGGATCAAATAAGGGTCGTGGAGGAAGTGGTGGTGACGAAAGTAATTGGTGTTCTACTCCGGGAGTAATGGGTGGATTATGGGGACATGGCTTATATTATTATACCGATCCTACAAGTCCTTTTGGAAACAGAATTTATATGGGAGGTGGTGGTGGAACAGCTAATCAGTCTCCCTCCCTTAACGAGTCTGCATCGACTGGAGGATCTGGCGGTGGGATATTTATTATCATTACCGATACTCTGGAGATGTCTGGCAACAGGAATATTACAGCAAATGGGGCCTCAGTTATGGATACCGTTGATGCAGGCGGTGGTGGCGGTGGTGGTGGCGGTGTAATTGTTATTGATGTAAATACATATACCGGAGATAATTTAAATCTGAAAGTAAATGGTGGAAATGGCGGATCTGTTTCAGGTGTTCCTAATATTACAGGACCAGGTGGTGGTGGTGGCGGCGGAATGGTACTGTTCAATAACAGTTATCTAGATCCACTGGTAGCAGTGCAGAGGTCGGCAGGTCCAGCTGGTATTGTAAAAAGTACAATCGATTTAAATAATGCCGGTGACGGCGAAAAAGGTGATATGCAAGGTGATTTGAAAATCCCTATACTTGGTTTCCTGTATAATACTATTCCCGATGATCAAACTATATGTCAGGGGGAACTACCACCTGTTCTCAATGCAGGTTCGGCCAAGGGAGCTTCTGGTGAATATAACTATTTGTGGTATCAGTCGCCCGACACAGTTTCAGGAAATTTTGTTCCGGCCAGTGAAATTAAGGGTTTCAATAATCTGCAAACTTATCAACCACCTTTTTTGGATGACACAACTTATTATAAGAGATATGCTGAAGATAAGGTGAATCCCGATGTTAAGAGTATGAGTTATTATATGATTGTAAATGTGCATCCTAGACTTGAAGCAAACTACATTTTAGCCGATGATACTGTATGCTTTAATACTGCACCACAATTACCCCTGACATCCGATTCTACATTGAGAGGTGGCGATGGAAATGGATATTTTTATAGCTGGGAAAAGAGCGAAAATGCAAATACAGATTGGATGGGTGCTGATGCCACTATTGACCAATTTGATTATAGTGTACCAACTTTAGGAGTTACAACATACTTTCGTAGAGTTGTAAGTTCGGGTGTTTGTGAAAGTATAAGCGATACTGTAAAAATTACAGTTCTGCCGTCTATTTCTAACAATAACATTGCCGATAACCAAATATTATGTAACCTGGAGGACGCTGCGACAATTGACGGACAAATTATATCCGGGGGTGAAACGGGTGATAAAAGATATCAGTGGTGGAAAATTACAGGAGGAAGCTGGAGCCAAATTTCCACAGCAGAAGATTACACTCCCCTTTCTCTCGCTGCTGATAATTACGAATTCAAAAGAATTGCATTTTCGGGTAGCGATAATGCTTGTATTGACACAAGTAATACTGTAAGCATTACAGTATATCCCGATATTACAGGGAATACAATTTCTTCACCCTCAGATACTATATGTACTGGTTTACCTACTATTACACTTAAGGGTAGCACTCCTTCCGGAGGTAAAATTGACGATTATGCTTATCGTTGGGAAATTAGTCCGAATGGTACAGATAGCTGGACAGTTGGTGCGGGTTCACCGGATATTGAAGATTTTGAACCCGGAACCCTGGATCAAACGACATGGTTTAGGCGTACAGTATATTCTTCAATTAACGATAGTGCATGTTTCGATATTAGTGCCGCACTTAAAATAGAAGTCCTTGATGAAATTGTGAATAATGTTACAGAACCTGCGGATCCTATCTGTCAGTTCACTGCTTCACCACAAATAGATGGAGATGTTGCAACGGGTGGACTCTCTGGAGATTATTCCTGCCAGTGGCAAATAAGAGAAAAAGATACAGACTGGACTGATGCAACAATATTGGCGGATGGGATAAATTATTCTCCAGGAATTTTAAGCGATACAAGTCATTTTCGTCGTGTAGTTTTTTCAGGTCCTAACAATACTTGTGTGAATAACAGCGATTCAGTTACAGTATTTGTACAACCTGCCATTCAGTTTAATGAATTTGTATCGAGTGGAGTAATTGATACCTGTTATGCAAGCGAAGTAATTATTCCATCACTTGAAATATCTGGTGGAGATGGCAGTAAAACTTATTTGTGGCAGGAAAGGCTTTCATCTGGATCTAGTTGGAGTTTAGCTTCTGGTGTTAACGATCAGCAGAATTATACATTAGCATCCCTTACGGATACAATTTGGTATAAAAGAATTACAGCTTCTGGATTTTGCCGTGACACCTCAGAAATAAAAATAGTGAACCCACAACCCTTACCAGAACTTTTATCTCTTTCAAGCTCGGAAAACATAATATGTACAACAAATGAATTATTCCTGCTTCTCGATATGAAGCTTAAGAATTCAAATCTGGAAGTATCATATTCTGATAATTTTGGAGGAAATTTTCAAGGCATTGCTATAAATAATGACAGTGTTTCAGTTGAAACATTAGAAGATGGTATTTTTGAATATACTATAAATCAAATTAAAGATTCGAATGGTTGTCTCTCAATAAATACAGGAAGCACATTGTCGGTTAGAATTGATAAGAGTCTGAAGGCTACTATAAATGAGCCTGATATATATGAAGAATGTGACTTTGGTTTTCATTTGTCAACCACACTTGACCCTGAATCGCTCGGAAGTTATTCAACATATTGGGAAATATTAAACCCTGATACTTTTGAAATAATATCTTCAAGCGATAATGATGTTTTTATAGAACCGGTATCAGCCATCTCCTCAGGATTTACAATTCTTAGAACCTCTGTTGTCTTTGGACAGAATACACCCGTTTGTGAGGGAGTTAAGGATACTATAGATGTTATACTTTACAGACCACTCGAAGATATAGATGTTATATTACCCGAATCGAAGATAATGTATTTCCGCGACTGGGAAACGATTCTGGTGATCCCTGATACTATTGGAGTTCATTATTGGGAGTTGAATAACTGGGCCCTTGATCAATCTGCCGAAATAATAAATCCGAATGAGAATCCAGTAAGAATTGAAAATGTTCCTTTTACAGAAAATAACTTATTAGGAGATATTACCAACACTGCGGAAGTTACATATACAATATCAAACGGAATTTGCGATTCAAGAACATTTAGTGTGGAACTTATAAGAAATGAGGTACGGGTTTATGAAGGGATATCACCCAATCGGACCCCTGGTGAAAATGATTATCTTATTGCTGAGGGTTTAAAGGTTGAAGGGCTTAACTCTTTTTCATTTCAAATATTTTCATCAAATGGAATGATGGTAAGAGAAGTAAGCCTTGATAATGTCGATGATATTATAATTACTTCTTCACCCGATATGGATGATGACGCAATGGTTATCTGGGATGGGAAAAATAATAGGGGTGATAATTATGTTGTGCCTGGAACCTATTATTATGTATTAATATTAGATTTTAAAGGTAAGGAATTTACTGATCAAGGCTTTATAGTTGTGAGATAAATGAAGAAACACTTAATAATAATATTTTTATTACTTCTAAGCTTTGTAACGCAAGCTCAGTTTGAAGTACCTAGACTTAGCCAATACCTGAATAATGGCTTAGTCAACAATCCGGCCTATGCAGGGAGCAGGGAGGCTCTTAGCTTTACTGGTGTTGGAAGAAGTATTTACTCAGGATTTGATGGTAACCCCACCGGGTTTCTTGCAGCCCTGCACTCCCCCATCAAAAAAGGGAATATTGCTCTGGGAGTAAGTGTTGAAAATAAATCCTATCCTGGATATTCAAATACGGGTGTATATACCCATTACGCTTTTCGGACATGGCTTGGAGGTATGCGATTAAGTCTGGGTTTGAGAGCAGGATTATATAATTATTCACTCGATTATTCTGGTCTGGACGTCAAAGACCCAATGGATAGGGCTTTTGATTCGGAAAGCGGATTTGCTCCCAATTTTGGAACAGGAATATATCTTTATAATAATAAATTTTTCTTGGGATTTTCTGTTCCATATCTTTTAAATTTACCGGACTCAACCGGATCAACTGGTTTTAATCCTTTGTCGTACAGATACCTAATGACTACTGGATACCTGTTTGATATTTCAGATAATTTTAAATTGAAGTCTACGGTTATGGCAGAGTATTCTATTTCGGGAATTGATTTGCAGGGAGGTTTCAATTTTATTTTATTTAAAGATAAAATTTGGTTGGGTTCATTGTATAGAAATACATCTAAAACCCTTACTTCAATTATTGAGGTGCAGGTTTCAGATCCGATGAGACTTGGAATAGCCTATGATTATTCATTTTCGAATTTAGGCATGATGCCGGGTGGAGGAAGTTTTGAGGTAATGTTTAGATATGAGTTTAATTTTGTTTCTGATATTGATAGTCCTTTCTATTTCTAATATGAAGAAGATACAGCAAATATTATGTTTTTTAAGCTTGTTTATTCTTATAAGCGAAAGTACTTTTTCGCAAAGTTACTATAGGATAAAAACGCATCCCGCTTCCTCAAGAACTGCAAATGAGGCAGGCCCGGTAATGACCAGAGATGGGATTGTTTTTAGCTCAGATAAAGAAACTGGCGGAATTCAGAAGCGGAGAGGCAAGGATAATCAGCGGATATCAAATATTTATTATGCAAAATTATCTGATGACGGAAATTGGGGAAGCCCGAAAGATTTTGCTCTTGAATTAAAAACTGAACATCACGATGGCCCTATCAGCTTTAACTTTAATGAAGATATGGCAGTTTTTACCAGGAATTTTGAATTACCCGGATTTGGAAGCAAAAAAGGAGGGAATCCGAATTTTGGTTTATATCTCACTGAATTTGATGGAAATAGCTGGGGGAATATTGTGGAATTTGAGCATAATGATCGGAATTATCATACAACTCATCCAAGTCTAAGCCCAATGGGCGATATTATGTATTTTACTTCAGACAGACCAGAAGGATTTGGTGGATATGATATTTATGTATGCTATCAGCAGAATGGCATTTGGACTAATCCAGAGAACCTTGGCCCTGTAGTGAATACTGCCGAAAATGAGATTTATCCGTTCCTTCATTCTTCAGGTAGACTGTATTTCTCCTCAAATGGTCACGACCGGATTGGTGGTTATGACATTTTTTTCACAGATTTTTTTGAGGAAAAATGGTTTAAACCAGTTAAGTTGTCTTCACCCTTTAATTCAGGATTAAATGATTTCACATTTTATACGGATGGAAATTATGAGCAAGGATTGTTCACTTCAAATCGTAGAGGTAACATAGATATATATACATTCCAATCAATTTTGCCTCAATTTGATTTCTGCAAGCAACAAGTAGAGAATAATTATTGCTATATCTTTTATGAGGAAAATACAGTTTCTCTTGATACTAACCTATATATTTATGAATGGAGTATGGGAGATGGTAATAAAGTTCAGGCAATAGAAGCAGAGCACTGTTACGAAGGTCCGGGTGATTATCTTATAGAATTAAATGTTGTTGATAAATTGACAGGAATTATAGAGTTTAATCAGGCTGAATATCTGGTTGAAGTAAAGAAAGTTATTCAGCCATATATTACCTGCCTCGACTCAGCAGCCATTGATCAGGAGATTCAAATCCATGGCATAGAATCATTTCTGGGTGGGAAAAAGGCTGGGGAATATTTCTGGGACTTTGGCGATGGACAAAAAGCAGTTGGAGCGACGGTTCGACATTCTTATTTGACCCCTGGAGAATATATCATAAAACTTGGGATAATAGAAGAAGGTAACAATATTGAAAACGCGGAACAGTTTTGCTCCTATAAAACTATTTATATAACAGAATAAAATTTGTATAAGAGTCAAAATCTTTCTTAGGACGGATTTTGTGTTATATTTGAACGCAAGTTTTGTAATTAGTACAAGAACAATTAATGAAAATTAGAATTATATATTTCTTTTTCTTCTTATTCCCGGTTTTGGCGAATGCACAACCTGTGCCGAATATTGAGGAGAATATTCCTTATCTTATGACATTTGGGCCGTTAGCGGAGACTAGTTGGGGCGATGATGATTTTTCTCAGACTTTCTTTTTTCTATTCCCCAAAGATTATGAAAAACCTGTTTTTATATGGGTATTTGATCCTGATGTAGGTGGGAAAGTTGATGAACTTGCTACTGCATGGGACACTAGAGTTAGCTATAGTTTTTATGGAGGAGCTGGTTGCTGGTCTGACGAAGATGCTCAGGGTACCGATCCTGTCGGCAACTATAGGAGTGGTAATTTGTTGGCAACCAAGTCATTTGGGCAGAATGCCCGATACGACAATAACTGGTATGTTTTTGGACCTTTTAATCCAACAGAAGGTGAATATGTTGAAAGATATGAAGGAAATGTAATAAAAGTAATCATAGAGGGGCTCGAAGGAGATGATGGTAATATGTACAGGTTTTTTATGTCCACTTCTCCGTCTGAGAGAATTTCTATTGAAGGAGCAAATGCCTTTGCTTATGAATACTCATTCAGAATGCATAATGTAGCAGAACAAGTGTCTCATATTTATCCTTTTGTTGACGATCAGACAATTTCTGTAAGATTATCTAACTTTGATTGGGATAGCGATGGATATATCCGACTTGTGTCGGTTGCCAGGAAAGGGCAACTTAGCAGGGTTTCTACTGAAGATGAATGGATCGAAACAGAATTCAGAATGTATGAAGAGGAGAAAAACACTTCTCTAGATATTCAATTCATCAAAAGAAAACCAGCAATACGAAACAATAATGTAGTTATTTATGTTAAAAACCAATATGGACGAAATTTGGAGTTTTTTACAAGTCCAATAGGTGGGGTTCCAAAATACAAATACAGTATTGGGGTTAAGCAAAAAAATTAATAAGTAAAATTTTTACAGGTTTTGAATATTCTGAAACGAATTATATCTATCCTAATTATATTTCTCACCACGAATACAACTCTGTTTTCGCAAAATTATCGTTTTTTGGAGTTTGGTATTCAGGAAGGCTTAATAGATAATTTTATCTATAATATAATCCAGGATGAAGATGGGTACCTGTGGCTGGGAACTGGCGAAGGAATTTGTCGCTATGATGGCATAGAATTTACAACTGAATTTGAGGGAGATAGCTTACCCGTAGCTCCGGTTAAAAAGATTTTTAAGGATAGTCAGGGAAAGATTTGGTTTGGCTTTAATAACGGCCTGATAGCAGTACTGGAGAAAGCTAAATTTAAACTAATTAATCTGGAAGATGATAAGCTAAATACTATAAATGATTTTGCAGAAGACTCGGATGGTAAGATTATCGCTACCACCCAAAACAAAGGATTGTATAGAATATCAGATGATTATTCAGTAGAATATTTTTTTGAAGGCCTTGAAGGGAAGCTGATATCATCTTTATGCCTTCTTTCTGACAATAATCTTTTACTTGGTACTTTCGACGGATTATTTTTATATGAGTTTCTGCCAGATGGTAAGAGTCTTCTGTTGAAAGGGAGAATAGAGGATATTCCTTATACCAATATTCAATCAATTCTTGCTGTCAAAAAGGATGAAATCTATATTGGGACAGCTGATGAGGGACTTTATTTGTTGAAAATTCAAGGGAAAGATATCCAGTCATTTAATATTAAAAAAATTGGGGAGGATTTTGAACTGGCCTATATCGATGTTAAGGATATTTTTGTTGATGAAAAGGAAAACTTGTGGCTTAGTGCCGGGGGAGAAGGTGTTTATCGATTGAACTATGCACCCTTAGTTGGTAAATTTACTTCTATATCTCATTATTCAGAGTCCAATGGATTGGTAAGCAGGTATATTCAGGATATTTTTCAGGATATTGAAGGGAATATATGGTTTGGTAGTTATGGTAATGGGATTTCAGTTCTTAAAGATCAGGCATTTTCTTTCTTTAACATTGGCACCCAGGATTTTGACAACAACATTCTTTCTATTTTAGAATTAGAAAATGAATACTGGCTTGGAAGTGAATCAGGAATATTAATTACAAATTTCTCTGAAAGTCAGGGAAAAGTACTGGATAGTAAAAACGGGCTACCTAATGATGCCATTACAGCACTTTATCAGGATAATGCAGGAACAATCTGGATTGGAACTTCCCGGAATGGAATTTATAAAATACAACCTGGAAATAGCCAGGTAAGCATGTTTAATTTATCCCTGAATTCATTAGAAAATAATATTAATAAGATTACTGGGAAAGGTAGTGAAATATGGGTAGCTACAAATGGTGGGGTTTTGTATTTTAATATTTCTACAGGCCGGCAAAGGACTTATTCTACAACAGACAGGCTTCCTCATAATCAGATACAGGATATTTTTATTGACAGAAATGATGAAGTGTGGATTGCCACAAGAAGTAATGGGATTTATAATTTGACTAAGGGAGAGGGCTTTGCAATTGATGTTAAGGCTGAATTGGAGTTTGTTTCAATTATTGAGGATAAACAAGGAATAAAATGGGCCATTACACAAGGTGAAGGTGTATTTGGATTTATGGATGACAGCCTTATTTATTTCTCTAGCTCCAATGGATTAAGATCTAATTATTGTTATAGCATTAAAGAAGATAGTGAAGAGAATTTGTGGATTGGCCATCGACTCGGCATGAGTCAAATAAGTAAGGAGAGAAATATCATTAAAAGTTACAGCGTTGAACAAGGGATTGATGTTGATTTTAATCATAATGCTGTCATCGAGAATGATTTAAAACAATTGGTATTTGGAACGTCAAAAGGATTAGTGATTTATGATGCAGGAAGTGATGAAAAAGATACTATCCCTCCAAAACTTAACATTACTTCTCTTAAAATTTCTGATAAAGATTTTGACTTTTCTCAACCTGTATATCTTCCATATGGCAAACATAAAATCAGGATTGATTATCGGGGGATTAATCTTAAAAACCCTGAATTTGTATATTATCGATACAAATTAGATGGTTATGACGATTGGTCAGAACCTGTCACTCAATCTTATGTAATCTACAGTCGAATTGAAGACGGCAAATATAATTTTATGTTACAAGCCTGTGATGAAAATGGGATTTGTTCATCCGATCCCCTTGAACTAATTATCGAGGTTAAAGTTCCTATATGGAAAACATGGGGCTTTGTTGTAACAATTGTTCTTTTACTTTTTATTTCTGTTTACAGTATTATTAAAATAAGGGAAAGAAAACAAAGAAAGCTACAGGAATTTCTTCAGACCTCACTTGACGAACGTACAAGGGAAGTTATGGTTCAAGCAACAGAAATTGAAAATAAAAACAGAGACATCACAGATAGTATTAATTATGCTCAACGTATTCAAACTGCTGTCCTGCCCAACAAAGAATACATGGATGCAGTCATGCCCGATTATTTTGTATTATACAAACCCAGGGATATCGTAAGCGGAGATTTCTATTGGCTGA
>JAGLSB010000110.1 GCA_023135955.1 Bacteroidales bacterium
ACTCTATAAAAATAATACCAACATAAGTAACGCTTCACCAACAATCCCTGATAATTTGACTTCATCGGTTGAAGGAAATAGAGTCAGCCTTACATGGGATAAAGCCAGCGATGCAGAAACTTTTCAGGAGGGGCTTTCTTATAATCTCTATATATCTACTACACCGGCAGGGAATGATATTCTTTCCCCACATGCTGATATAGCAACTGGTTATCGCAAAATTGTTGAAAGAGGAAACATCAGGAATAATAGTTTTACTATTAATGACCTGGATACCGGAACATATTACTGGAGCGTTCAAACAATTGATAACAATTTTTCCGGTTCCGATTTTGCAGATGAAGGAAGTTTTACTATCACTTTTACAAACAGTATATCACCAGCAGATGATCAAATTTTAATGCCTGAACAAGATGGTATTCCTTTAACGGTTAGTGAAACCGAAGTGGCCGATAGCAGACAATGGAAATATTCGAGCATTTCCGAAGGACCATATAATAATATTCTTGAAGGGGACACTTTAATCTCCTATACACCATGTTTTTCAGAATTTGCATGCTATTATGTCGTCTGTGTTTCCACAAAAGGAGGAATTTCTGTTACCAGTAATGAAGTAAAAATAACTGTTCCTCAATTTAGTGAACAAACTGACATTTCTTTAACAGGTATTGTTAGAGCTTCAGTCGCCTGGGGGGATTACGATAGTGATGGGTGGCTGGATATCATGCTGACCGGAGATAGTTATGAGGGTGGGATTTCAAAAATATATAAAAATAATGGTTCCGATACTTTGGGATTCACTGAACAAAATAATTTTTTAAAAGGAGTGCAAAATAGTTCCCTGGCCTTGGGCGATTATGACAATGACGGGGATTTGGATATTCTCCTTGCAGGTGATACAATAGGTTGGCCTGATAAAAATCCTATTTCCAGAATTTATAGAAACAATGGGGACGGTAGTTTTACTGAGGAATCAGACATTCTTTTAACAGGGATTTTTGATGGTTCAGTTGCCTGGATAGATTTTGACCAGGACGGGGATTTGGATTGTATTCTCGCCGGCCGTGATCAAAATAATGATCCGTATACTGAAATATATTGGAACTATAATGGCGATTTTGTTGAAGGAGATATTAATATAAGAGAAGGCCAAAGCCTTGCTATAGCAGATTATAATCAAGATAATTATCCTGATATATTGATTGCAGGAAGTGATATTAATGACAATAAATATACAAGTCTTTATATAAACAATGGCCCTGAATCTTTCGAATTTAGCTTAGAAACAGGCGTTGACTTAACCTCAATTTTCAATGGCTCCCTTGCATGTGGTGATTATGATAGTGATGGGGATTTTGATATCCTTATAGCAGGACAGAACATAAGTGGTTATCTGGTTTCTAAACTCTATAAAAATAATGAACCTGGGTCTTCAGAATTTGCTGAACAAACTGAAATTATTTTACCTGGAGTTTTTCACAGTTCTATAGCCTGGGGCGATTACGATAACGATGGTGACTTGGATATTGCTTTAACAGGAGGGGGAATTTCCAAAATATATAAAAATAATGCACCCTCATCAACTGGATTTACAGAGCAAATTGGCATTATTTTACCCGGTGTTTATACTAGTTATGTGGCCTGGGGCGATTGTGACAATGACGGGGATTTAGATATT
>JAGLSB010000111.1 GCA_023135955.1 Bacteroidales bacterium
ATATCCCAGCCATTTTCATGGTAGAGTGAGTCGATTTCTCCTTCATTTAGAATTCGGTTGTAAATTCTAATGTCATCAAGCTCTCCAAATAAATAAGAAGGTCCACCATCTGAATTGCTATCAGCCCCAAAGGTGTCTTCGTAGCCCGTATTTACGGCCGTTGTCAATACGGTATTTCCAAATTCACTCACAGGAGCAATCTGACCGTCAATATATATATTTATTACTCCGGTATTGTCCTCCCATGTTACGGAAATATTGTGCCATTGTGCTGGAGTGATAAGTGAATCATTAATACCAGTATATCTGGCTGAGCCACCCTCTCCAAAACTGGCATAAAGTTTTCCTTCCCAAATTTCCAAAGCTAATCCATTATGAACTCCACCGAAATCATCATAAAAATCACTGGTGAAAATGTATGAATTTTTTAAAGTATCAGTTTTAAACCAACAGGAAAGGCTGGCAGGTTGCAATAAATCTAAATCAGGAATCACAATTTTATCATCAATTCCATCAAGACTATATGCGGTACTTTCATTTCCAAAACGGTCGTTAATGAGGCTTGCTCCAAAATTTGTTCCGTGATTGTTGTTGCCACTAATGTCGTCGGGGTTTCCGTTGAAGGGGTAGTGGGCAACGAGGCCTTCGGAAAGTGGATCCCAACCATTTTCATGATACAAAGAACTGATCTCTTCATCAGTTAAGGCTTTTTGATAGAATCGGATATCATCAATTTCCCCGTCCCAGAAACTGTCATAATAGCCCTCCGGATTATTTTCATCTCTAAAACACCCGATTTGAATATTATACCATTCCATAATATATCCATCATACCAGGTTAAGTCAATAGTGTCTTTCCATGGATGGTTGTCAATTTTTAGAGAAAGCATGCCTTCGGATCTTTTCATTGTAAAAAGATGCCAGTTTCCATCCCTTGCATTAACAGTTGAAAAATCTATGCTTGCAGCAGACCAAATGGAGTTATCATTTCTAATGAAACAAGCAGTGCTTTCATCTGGGGGTCTTAGGGCTAAGCCAAATGCATCACCTGATCCATTTTCAAATTTTGAAAAAATACGGTAGCGTAAATTACTGATATCCGGATTTGTTCTGGCCCAGACAGTGATTGTAAATTCGTCATTATCACCTACACTCCAGTCAAGATTACTAGCAACTCTGTTATCTATTCCATCGAAAAGATATGCTGAATTTTCATTTCCAAAGCGGTCTTTAGTAGGAGTAGCTCCAACATTTGTTCCGTGGTTGTTATTGCCACTTATGTCATCGGGGTTTCCATCGAATGGGTAGTGGGCCACAAGTCCTTCGGAAAGTGGATCCCAGCCGT
>JAGLSB010000112.1 GCA_023135955.1 Bacteroidales bacterium
AAAGCTCTTCTTTTACTTTTTCAAGTCCAATTTTATCGATAAGCTAGATAAAATTGGACTTGAAAAAGTAAAAGCTCTTCTTTTACTTTTTCAAGTCCAATTTTATCTAGCTTATCGATAGCAACCGTCAGGTCTGTAAGAAGTTCACTACTGCCAATTACTTCAGCAATTCCTGCCAGAACCTTTCGATTATTAATTTTGATCAGAACTTTGATATTTAATTTACCGAAGACTTCATCAATAATGGATAATAATTCAGCTTCATTCAATAATGAATTACTACCAATTACATCAACATCGCACTGATAAAACTCACGGTATCTGCCCTTTTGGGGTCTGTCGGCTCTCCATACGGGTTGAATCTGATATCTTTTAAATGGAAACTGAATTTCATTTCTGTGCTGAACAACAAAACGTGCAAAAGGAACAGTAAGATCATATTTTAATCCCCTATCACATATCTGAGATGATAAGGCGGCAGAATTTCTTGCTTCAAGGGTTTTTGGATCTGATTTAGATAAATAATCGCCCGAATTGAGGATTTTAAAGAGAAGTTTATCGCCTTCATCACCATATTTCCCAAGCAGAGTATCCAGATTCTCCATAGCAGGCGTCTCTATTGGAAGGAAACCATACTTTCTGAAAACTGTTTTAATGCTATCGAAAATATAATTTCTTTTTACCATATCATCCGGCCCAAAATCTCTTGTTCCTTTTGGTATTCCCGGTTTTGAAGCTGCCATAGATAATTTTTGAAAGATGAATAGTGAATTACTTTATACGAAGCGAAATTAAAAAAAGATTATGAGAACAAAAGTATCTGATGCTCATTTCATTTCTGAAGACATCAGATACTAATTTTTTTTCTGCACAAATATATCGTGAATATATTACTTAGCCAGTTTCTTAAAGTCGGTCTGCAGAAACCCATCTGGTTTTTTATCGCTAATCATGTGATAATCGAAATAATAGAACTCCGCATCCCCGGCGCCAATAATAATTTTATAACAGCGCGCCTTAAGTTTTTTTCCTTCGGGGCCTACCTTATGCAGGAACACTATATCTTCATCCTTAGCCAAAACAGCAGCCTTAATTTCCTCCATTGTGGTTATTTTAAACTTGTAGGGATATATCTTCTTAATGCGAGCAGCTGTGCTAACCTCTTTAGACAACTCATCCTCAAGCAAATAAAGAGTTTTACTTTGAGCATTCTCAATACTATCATTATAATGCTTAAAGATGTTATGAGAGATCAAGTCTGGATTCTCCATCATAAGTTCAACATGACTTTGCATAAACCTTAAAAGGATTCCGGTTTTGTAAATATACTTATCAGGATCGACTCCAAAATATCCAATTGGAACTGAGACTATATCAATTAAATCGTCGATTCCCAAATTTTCTCCTCCAAGAGATAAATGGATAAATACGTACCTGGAATCGGTTTTGTCTTTTTCGAAACTTACAAGAGTAGTATATATAAAAGAAGCGTTAGGATCCTGTGATTTCTCAGGAAATTCAGATAATTTAATATATTCATAATCTGTAATATACCATTCATTTTCCATGACATCCTTAACTTCAAAATTAAATTCTGACATCGGACTGTTCTCAAGGACAACATAGGTTTTTGTTTTCAGTAATTGATCAAGGTCATCTGCTGTTGCAAGATATTCTCTTTGTGAAAATAAAGCAACAGAAAGGATGATTAAGCTTGTACTAATGATTAACTTTTTCATAGTATTAAAATTTATTCTTTACCGGAAGGTAAATTGGATTTCGCTCATTAAATTTACGTAAATAATAAAACTTAAGTTGTTTTTTCTTCTTCTTTTTCAAAGTCATATATTCATCATATAACTCAACATCTTTCATTAAAAGTATTTCAACGCTTTTCAACTCATATTCGTAAGTCTCTCCTGTTTCAAAATCGAGTAAATACTGATTTACTTCCTGATTCTTTGTAGTTCTGTTCTGAGCTGATGAATAAGGGTTATACCGGCGATAAGAATATGGATTTCCATAGTAGGGATCATTATAAGGATTCTGATATGAAACTATTGTGGCTACAAAATGACAGATACCACCAACTATAGTAATCCGGTGGAATCCTTCACTCATTTTAATATACAAAACCCCATTCCGGCTAAATCCCCATATCTTACTAGTATTAATTTGCTGCTTCACTCCATTCCCATCAAAAAAAGT
The DNA here is from genome assembly GCA_023135955.1 of Bacteroidales bacterium. GTDB lineage: Bacteria > Bacteroidota > Bacteroidia > Bacteroidales > JAGLSB01. The sequence continues at coordinate 2,209 of JAGLSB010000112.1, forward strand.
AAAAAGATTTGATCTGAGTAAATCTGAGTAAAATTCGCTCGAACTGCGATCAATGCTAGTAATAATCCGTGCAGGAGGTATAGGCGAATTTCGCTTTACCATATTGAAATTCAGGTAAAAACCATCTTCAAATTTAAAGTCAGTAGTATATTTTACATTCTTCTCAGTGCCAACCTGAGCTGACAAGGAAAAACTCAAAATAAGTATAAATCCTATTCCTAAAATTCTTAACATTTCATAAATTATAAATATTAGCTAAATTTATCAACTAAAAGATTAATAAAAAAAGGATGTAGTGATTTTGTTGAATAAATATTCTATTTTACTTTCGCCTTTAGTTTATTTTTGGAAAAGTAAAATACTTTTTCTGTATTTCATCAATAATAGAAACATTATTAAAGCTTTTTCGTATAATTGAAGGTTCTAAAAATTAAACATATTTTACCGGGCAATAATTAAGCCATATATTCTAAAAATGAAGTTGAAATTGAACGTAGTTAAACTTTTTAGTCATTCTCTTGTCGGGAATGATAATGAATTCCGAAATAAGATCTTTCTGTTCAACTTCATTGTATACTTCAGTTTAACTATAGTACTGGTAGCAGGATTAGGGTTCTTAAATGAGAGCTTTTTCATTGAAGCAATAGCTCTATTTGGATTATTTATCTTACTTTCTTTTACCAGGATTCTTTTTCCTCCCCAAAGACATTATAAAACAGCAACATTAGTTTCTTCTATAATTCTATTACTATTTTTCAGTTTTGCCAGCTATTTCTTTCCATTTGTTTCTGAAATAGGACCATTTATATTGTTGTATCCTCTTATTACAGTAATAATTTTAGTGCCACGAGCATCACTGGTTTTATCTCTTGTACTACTGTTTTCAATTATTCCATCATTTTTTCTTCCCGACTTGATAATTCCAGGTTTTAAATTGATTGAATTTATAATTCTTTCGGTTGTCTATAGCTTTATTTATTTCTACATTCGATTTTTCCATGATTCTAATAAATCTGAGCTATCTTCTTACAAAGAGAAAATGGAAGCCTCAAATAATGAGGTAAAAAAGAAAAATGAATTTATAACCAAACTATCTCATCAGTTAAGGACATCATTAAATAATATCTTACTGGTAAATAATCTTGTTAATTCATCCAAATTAGATAGTAAGCAAAAAGATCTGATTGACACACTTCAGGCTTCCACCAATAATCTTGTTGATACAGTTAATAAGATGGTAGATGTCGCGCAACCGGGTGTAATACCGACTAAAGAGGCGAGTATTTCTTTCAACCTTGAAACGGCACTTGAAAGTATTATCAAAATCTTCAGAGAAAATGAATCGATTGACCTTCAACTAAATATTTCTAAAAATATAGAGCATTTTATTATTGGGGATCCAATAAAATTGAAGCAGATTATGTTGAATATTCTCCAGAGCATAATCAAAAAACAAAGTGAATTCAATCAATTACTAAATATATCAATTCTCCTTGAAAAAGAATCAAGTGATAAGGTCAATCTTTTGTTCTTTTTTGAAAGTTGTTTTAAAGATATTACAAAACCAAATTTCGAATTTGAAGATTGCATTAAAACATCTGAACTTTTGCAATTTGATCTGACTTTTACTTCCTCCCTGGTAAATTCATTGGGAGGAACCTTAAAGGAAAATTATATTGATGAGAAATATGAAGTCCGTGTAAATTTGGATTTTAAAAAGGATGAATTCCGTAAAATTGACGAGGAAACTGAAAAACTTCCACCTCAATCGAAAGATTTAATTGAATTGAAGGATGCTAATGTTTTACTTGTTGAAGACAACCTGATAAATCAAAAGATCGTACTACTCAGCCTGAAAAATGTTGTGAAAAATGTTGATGTTGCTAATAATGGAAAAGAAGCTCTCGATAAATTTGACAAAGCACGTTATAATGTAATTTTGATGGATATTCAGATGCCAATAATGGATGGCATTATTGCTACTAAGAAAATCAGAGAGATTGAAAGTAGCTCAAATACCCAAACCCCTATAATTGCCATTACGGCCAATGCCCTATCCGGCGACCGTGAAAACTGTCTCGCTGTTGGCATGGACGACTATATTAGCAAACCATTTCAGGTTGATGTACTTATTTTAAAGATGAAGAATCTTTTGAAAGCGTAGGAGCTGGTGTGGTGGTGTGGTGGTGTGGCGGTGTAGTTGAAGCAAAATCGGGCATTGAGCAGAGTCGAAATGCTGAAATGATTACCTTTTCACTTCAATTAATCCTTCCCTCCAAAATTTAACAAAATTTTATACATTTATCCTCCGCAATTGGGAATATAATCCAATTGATGTTTGTCAAAACATTTGAATAAGCTTTTTAACAATATTTTTGAAGAGATAAAAAAATGAAAAAGAATTTGATAATACTTAGTTTTTTCTTTGTTCTGTATTCATGTTCCGATAATAAAGAAGTTTCTCAATGGCGCGGTCCCGACCGTGATGGCAAATATCCTCAGACAGATTTATTGAAAGAGTGGCCTGATGACGGGCCCACAATGCTATGGTTCTTTGAGGGTTTAGGAGCAGGACACGGAAGTGTCAGCATCGCGAAGGATCAATTATTTGTTCTTGGAATGCCGGATACTATAGGTGTTATATACTCTTTTGATTTGGATGGCAAGCTTTTATGGGAAAAGGAATACGGAGTTGAGTGGCACAAAAATTACACAGGATCTCGCTCTACTCCCACAGTTGCAGATGGACTTCTTTATTTTGTAAGTGGACAAGGTGAAGCATTCTGTATGGATACTAAAACTGGTGATGTTCTATGGAACATTGATATGATCGAGACCTTCGATGCCCCGCAAATATCATGGGGTATAACAGAATCACCCCTGCTTGATGGTGACAGAATCATTCTAACTCCAGGCGGTGTAGAACATAATGTGGTAGCCCTTGACCGTTTTACTGGAGAAACAATATGGACAAGTAAAGGAAACAGCGAGCCTTCAGCCTATTGTTCACCCATCCTTGCGCAACATAATGATACAAGGCTAATACTTACCATGACAACAGAGTCTATTTTGGGTATCGATGCAGATAATGGTGAGACATACTGGAGAATCGAACACAAACAAAGTAATAAGATAAATGCAAACAGTCCTGTGTATTATGATGGCCAGGTTTTTTGTGCAAGTTCCAAAGCTGATACGATACATGGGCATGTTATGATACAGCTATCGGAAGATGGGAAAACTGCTGAAGTTGGATGGCGCAACCAGGAATGGTTCAACCTGATTGGGGGAATTATCCTTCATGAAGGAAATGTGTATAGCTCCTCATACAAAAAAAGAGAATGGTTTAGCATTGATGCTGCCACTGGTAATCTAAATTATGTTTCAGACAAATTAGCCAGCAGCGTGACTCTTTTTGCCGACGGACTTTTTTATTGTTACGGAATTGACGGAGTTATGGCCCTTGTTGAAGCAGATGAAACTGATTTCAAAGTAATCAGCAGTTTCGATATCCATCTTGGAACAGATCAGCACTGGGCTCATCCTGTCATTCATGATGGCAGATTGTATATGCGTCATGGGGAGGCCTTGATGTGTTATGATATAGGGGCTGAATAGATTTTTAAGGACATTAAACAGAGGATTAACCCTTACAAGCTCGAACTTTGATGTTGTTAGCAAAATGAGCGTTAATAATCAGTGATCAATGATTCATAAGGAATCTTTAATTTTTCATGTAGATTTCGTATCATTTTAAGAGTCAATTTACGTTTTCTACTAAAAATCTCAGAAACTCTACTTTTATATCCAATTATCTTGGCTAAATCCTTATTAGTCATGTCCATTTGTTCCATCCTAAATTTAATTGCCTCAATTGGATCAGGTGCTTCAATATGGTAGTGCTCATCTTCATACTTTTCAATCAAGATAGAAAGAACATCTGCTTCATCACCTTCTTTTGAATCAACAGGTGCATGGAAAATAACTTCAAGTCTACTAAGAGCTTGATTATAATCCTCTTCAGTTTTAATTGCTTTGATATCCATAATTTTAAATTTTTTGTGTGTCTATTTTATCATATTCCTTATGTGTACCAATAAATCTGATAAATACCCATTTTCTCAAGTAGTTAATCTCAACTATTAACCTGTATTTATTGCCACAAATATTGAATACTGCTCTTCCACTTTTTAAGATACTTGCTTTGGTATATTCTGCTTTTATATCATTAGGACTATTCCAATTAGCTTTCGACGCTTCTTTATACCATGTTTTTAATGATTCCTCAGAATCCGTATACTTTTCCCAGAATTCTCCAAGTATCTTTTTAGCGATTACTCTCATTTGTTATTATTATCAAAGACAAAGATATAAAATAAGTTACCAAATTGGTAAATTAATCATTTAAAATGTTATTCAATTCTTGTCTTCCAACAATAGCCATAATCTCAACCACATCATTATTTACTTTGAAATATATGCTATCGACTCCACAAACACAACGTCTATATCCTGGTTTTACATAATCGACCGATTCAAACGAAAATGGTCGTTGAGCAATAATGTCAAAATACTCAAAAAACGTATCAAAGTATTTATCAGCTTGAGTTATTCCAAACTTTTCAACTCCGTAATGATGAATTCGTATCAAGTCTTCCTTAGCTTCATTACTTAATCTATATTTAGCCATTAAGTAAAGACTTTGATTGTTTTAAAATTTGTTCTTTTGTGTCATCTGTAAATCCGCTAGCTTCAGATTTATTTAATTTTGCTCTAATCCAATCAACTTGGACCTGTTGTTTTCGAGCCTGTCTAATCAAATCATTTATAAGTTCACTTTTGCTAGAATATTCCTCATTATGTACTTGTGCTTTTAACCATTCATCATTTGGTTTCGTAAAAGATATACTTTGTCTCGCCATAATATTTAGTTTTGATGTAAATTTACACCAAATATGAATCATAATCAAGTAAATAATTTGAGAAAATGTTGGTATATGTTATGTTGGTAACGTCAGTTTGTCTAAAAACCTCCGTTTCTGGTTATTTTATCTTAAAATTAGCTGTTTTGACGGCATTTCAAAAATAATTAGCTGATTTTCAATGCAGAATATGAATATCCTAAATTCAATCTATACCATAATATTTGCCTGAAAATCCGGTTAATAACAGAAGAAAGTCTGCATAGCCATTCTCTCATCTGCTTTTTTCCAATTATGTTTATAATCCGTAATTTTAATTACCCAGCTCTGGATGGTTGGGATAATAGTGTCTGAAAATGAAGAAAATGCTTAAAAATGAGTCGCTTTCAAGGAAATATGAAGAGACAAACCTGCATTTTAGAACAGATACTTTAATCTTACCTTGATTGTAAAACATAATATCAAAGAACACTCTTTCCTAAGTATCTAAAACGCCCTTCTAATATACATAGAGAAATTATTGACCGCGTGATATAGTTCAACCGGTACTTCATGCCTGGTCGTTCCGACCACATGAAGTTCTATTTATTAGCAACCGTCCGATCACATAAGAGAAAGTTTTAACAATCAGTAATAGAGGTGATTATGCGAAATGCCCATTGCTTAGTCACATAAGATTACACCCAAAATGGAATATATTTAGCGTGTTTTTTAGAGTTACTTTCAGGATCATAATCCTTAATTTGTCCCGATTTAATTCCTTCTAAAATTATTCTTGATGCAGTTGAGTAGTTTTTCTCTTCAATACCAAATCGATTCCTTAGAGATTGATTGGTCATATATTCACCTGAGACATATTTTAGGCAGGCATGTAAGTAACAGGCTCTTACTTTGTCCTCTTTATCCATCTGCCTAAGTGTTTTATGAGAAAATAGGGTAACTCTAGTATAATTCTCTCCTTCAATAATTTTAGGTGCAGGAAGTTGGTAGTACTCACATTCAAATATTACTTTATCGATACCACTTCCCCTTTCCTCACAAATATTCAGTCTCCTCATGAAGTGAGCAAGTTTTTCATTTCTTGATTTGGGGTTGTGATCCACAAATCTCATGGTACTAATGAGTGGTTTCCCTGGATTTGAAATATCTATTCTATTATCAAAAATCTCAATCATTGGTCCACTTCCCTTTTCTGAAAAGTCTTGATGAATTATCGCATTGGCAACTAGTTCTCGAATTGCTAATTCAGGAAACATTTTGACTTCTTTTCTGAATGCCTTCCCAATTTCTTCATTCATTGGTAATTGATCATTAATATATCCAACTAATCCTTTAAAACCAGAGGCATATCCTTTCTTCTCTTCTTGTTCTTTTTTTGTTTTAAGTTTATTATTTCCTTGATATATGATTACTCGAATAGCTTTTCGGCTTAATGTTTCAAATGCATCTATATCTTTGGCAAAGAGAATTGCTCCCAAATTTGTTATGTCGTATTTTTCCCCATTACCGATAATGAGCTTTTCTTGTACTAATTTTTCAAATATTAAGCTCCGATTATCTGGAAGTGGAATTTTCATAAGATCAAAATAAGAGGTGTAGTCAATCAGATTGAGAACTTCATCTCCCGTAAGGTCGTAAGATGCAATCTCCTTCTCAAAAGCACTTGATGGCTCTTTTGTCCAGATTAACCTTTCCTTTTCAGGATGCTCTGCCAATTTCTTCTTATAAGATCCTATCCTTATGTATGGCTCACCTGAGAACTTTACTGGTGTATTAGATGCCGCTCTGATCTTGAATATAACGATCGACTTTTCTTCTGCTTCAAACTCAAAATGGTCAAAATGTAATCTGGGATCCAGTAAACGAGTGATCCACGGTATTAAGTCTTCATTTCCTTTTCCTTTTTGATGTGGAGTGAATCTTGTTCCTACAATTCTATGTGTTTTATCATCAATGCCGAATACTATATATCCATATTCTTTGTCATGAATGCAGGCAGCGTTTGACAGAGCAGAAATATACTCTCCAATCTCTTGTGCGTTATTGACTTTAAACTCTAACCATTCTGTCTCATTTGGGAATGATCTTAGTTCACTCAATAGTATTTTTAATTCATCGTTTGTCACATTAAAATAGTTTCATAAAACCAATTAAATCTGGGAGTTGCATATTATAGCTCCCAGCTTAGTCACATAATAGTCACATAAACAAATGTAATGAAATTTATTTAATTTGGCATGGGAAGGAAGATGGTTCCTAACGTCAGTTTGTCTATAAACCTCCGTTTCGACTTCATTTTATCTTAAAATTAGCTGATTTCGCGGCATTTCAAAAATAATTAGCTGATTTTCAATACAGAATATGAATATCCTAAATTCAATCTATACGTTGACATTTGCCTGAAAATCCGGTTAATAA
>JAGLSB010000113.1 GCA_023135955.1 Bacteroidales bacterium
TTCTGAGAAAGGCTTAGATAAAGGTGATTACGACAATTGTAGCTTTCTCGAGTGCAACTTTTCTGATTCAAATTTATCGAATATATGCTTCATTGAGTGTAATTTTGATAATTGCGATCTAAGTAACTGCAAGCTGAAAAATGCAACTCTGAATGATGTGAAATTTACAAATTGCAAATTATTGGGCTTGCATTTCAATGATTGTAATGATTTGATAATATCACTCGACTTTAAAGATTGTCACTTAGATTTTTCTTCCTTCTACAAACTTAAAATAAAAGCTACACAATTTCTAAATTGTAGTCTTCAGGAAGTGGATTTTACAGAAACGGAGTTGACAAATTCAGTATTTGATAATTGTGACTTAAGCAGGGCAATATTTGAAAACTCAGGTTTAGAAAACTCAGATTTTCGTACCGCCTACAATTACACAATCGATCCTGAAATTAATAGAATCGATAAAGCAAAATTCTCCTCATCAGGACTTTCCGGGTTATTAGATAAGTATGATATTGATATAGAATAACTCTATATGTCATTAAAAGTTTCTCTTCAATACATAATTGTTACGATTTTGTTAATTAAAATTAAGTAGTAAGTAAAAGCTTTACATTTATATAATATTTTCAAAATTAATTATCAACGAATCAATCAATTATGAAAAAAGTAATGTTTCTTTTATTATTGGTATTCACCTTATCTAATTTGAATATGAATGCACAGAATCTACCTGAGACTCAGAATAAGTTAGCAGTTCTTTGGACCAGTGGCGATATTGAAGTTGCCGAAAAAGTTTGCTTTATGTATACACATGCTGCGAAAAGAAATGAATGGTTTGACGAAGTGACCCTGATTATTTGGGGACCATCTGCGAAACTATTGACTGAAAGTCCTTCTCTTCAGAAGAAAGTTAAACAAATGCAGGATGATGGTGTAGTCGTTGAGGCCTGCATTGCCTGTGCCAGTCTTTATGGTGTTGATGATGATTTGAAGGGCTTTGGTATTGATGTGAAGGGGATGGGCGTACCCTTATCCGATTATTTGAAAGATGAGTGGAAGGTTCTTACGTTTTAAATCTATTATAGTTTTTTTAAAATTTGTATATTAGATTGATAAATACACAAGATTGTAGAACAAAACTTATTGGTGTGATTTGAATGAAATGATTGTCAGCAATATGGAAAATTTATCTATACTAAAGATGCATTCTTTGTAAGAGTAATACTACATTATTTTTTTCCTGCCGGAGAGAGTACTTATTTAGATGCTGATGGAAATTCAAAAGACTATGGATACTTAGGTGCAGAAATTGATATCTGGGCAGGCTATCATATTGTACCGAAAGTTGCAAGCATAGAGTTTGGGTATTCACATATGATGCCTACTGAAAGTATGTTGGCTCTTAAAGGAATTGCAACAGACGCTAACCTGGGGTCTGGTAACTGGGCGTGGGTTATGCTAGTGATAAAACCTCAGTTCTTTTCAAAATAAGTTTTAACCCAAAGAAACATAGATGATTATGAAGTTAATTAGAAAAATAATACCCCCTGACAAATGGAAATTTCCGGTGGTAGTTGTCCTTGGGATTTTTGCAGGCTTATCTTTATATATATTCAAAATATCTAACGCAAGTTCGTATCTTTCTGATGCCCCCAGAACATGTATTAATTGCCATGTAATGGATACTCAGTATGCTACATGGTTTCATAGTTCACATCGGGAATCAGCTAATTGTAATGACTGTCATGTACCTCATAACAATGCATTATCTAAATATGTTTTTAAAGCAAAAGACGGTATGCGTCATGCAACGGTATTTACCTTGCGAAATGAGCCCCAGGTTATTAGGATAAAACATGAAGGACTAAATGTAGTTCAGGAAAATTGTAAAAGATGCCATTCATTTGTTAATGAAAATATTACAACATTGAATGTTACCGGTGATAATTACTCACATGGAGAAGGGAAGCTATGTTGGGAGTGCCACAGAGAGATTCCTCATGGAACAGTTCGAAGTCTTTCTTCAACTCCTAATGCCCTTATCCCTGAACTAAATGAAGCTGTTCCGGGATGGTTAAAAAAATTAATGTCGAAATAAAACTATAATTATTATGGAACAAGAAAAACCTAACAAAAGTTTAAGAAATTGGCTTGTATTCGTAGCAACCGTAATTGTTGTTTTTCTTTTGGGAATGCTGGCTTCCTCTGTTACTCAAAGAAGGGCGGAAGCTCAATTTACATACAAACCAATGGTGAAAATTAATGATTGGGAGCCACGGAACGAAGTCTGGGGCAAAAATTTCCCACTGGAATTTACATCTTATTACGAAACCGCTGATACAAGTTTTGGGAGTAAATATAATGGAAATACTATGATTGACATGCTTGAAGTAGACCCAAGACTTGTTGTACTATGGGCAGGTTATGGTTTTGCTAAGGATTATAATCAGGGAAGAGGCCATTATTATGCTGTTGAAGATATATGGAATACATTGAGAACAGGTGGCCCTACCGGATCAGAAGACGAACCAATGCCGGCTACTTGCTGGACTTGTAAAAGTCCGGATGTTCCCAGACTAATGAATGATATTGGAGTGGCTGAATTCTATAGCGGAAAATGGTCATCAAAAGGTGGAGAAATTCATAATCCTATCGGTTGTTTAGATTGCCATAATGCGGAATCAATGGAATTACAAATATCCAGACCTGCACTATCTGAAGCTTATGACAGAATGGGGAAAAATATTGAAGACGCAACTCATCAGGAGATGCGTTCATTAGTTTGCGCTCAATGTCATGTTGAATATTATTTTAGTAAAGACGTTGTAGAGGGAGCCCAATATTTGACTCTTCCCTGGGACAATGGCTTTTCTGTTGAACAAATGGAAGCTTATTACGATGATATTGAGTTTGCAGACTGGACACATACGCTCAGTAAAGCTCCAATGTTAAAAGCTCAGCATCCTGGATATGAAGTTTATATGACAGGTATTCATGCTGAAAGAGGTGTTTCATGTGCCGATTGTCACATGCCTTATAATACTGTTGGTGGTCAGAAATTTACCGATCATAAAATGCAAAGTCCTTTAAATAATGTCCATAATTCTTGCCAGGTATGTCACCGTGAGGATACTGATGAATTGATAAAGAATGTATATGACAGACAAGATAAAATAATTGAAAATAGAGATAAACTTGAAGAGTTAATTGTCAGAGCTCATGTAGAAGCTAAACTAGCATGGGAACTTGGAGCATCAGAAAATCAAATGGCTGATATTCTTCAGGATATTAGACATTCTCAGTGGCGATGGGATTATGCCGCTGCCAGTCATGGTGGTTCATTCCATTCACCTGT
>JAGLSB010000114.1 GCA_023135955.1 Bacteroidales bacterium
TCCTGTTAATAATGAGTTATATATTGGAGAGGAAAAGATATTCGAGCTTGTTACAAATAATTTGGAGAATGTGTACGAGCTAATTGACTGGCAAAGCTCTGAGGGCCTAAACTACCGTGTTAGCTCTAAGTTTAATCAATTGAGAATTCATATTATACCTGAAAAATTCGGAACACAGAAGCTTGAGTTTTCATTAAAAACTAAAAAACCTTTTATCGATTCTATTGGAAATGTTAGCTATGAGCTGAATCCTATTGTAGAGTTCTTTGAAGTAAAACAATCCAGGTTGAAATTTCTGAACAGTCTTCAGAATGACATTACAATGGATGAGGAAATAAATAAACAAGGAACCGAAATTCAATTAGATTATGCAAATGGTTTAGTCCTTGGAAAAACATACAGAGTGGAAGATCAGGAAGATAAAGGCGGGCCACTTGTTGCTGAGCTTTATACAAAAACTCTTCTGACCAACAATAAAGTTCTTTGTATTCTCAGAACATATAATTTTCACAGGGAATCGGAAGGCTATCTTTACATAAAAGATGGCGACAAAGCATTATTTATAACCAATTTCAATATTACACCTAAAACTAAAATATCCGGGATAAGTATGTTGAAAGACGGTATAGACTGGAGTAAAGATCTGAGTGTTAAACCTGGTGAAGTTGTTGATATAAGAATTGAGGGGCAAGCACTTCAAAAGGCTGCATTCAAATGGGAAGATGTAGTAAATCTAACACCAGACTCTGCTTTAAGCAATGAAAATTTTGCTCTTTTCAAATTAAAGATTCCGGTTAATATTAGTAAAAGAAAGATTCAACTATTCAATCATGGCGAGATAACCGGTAATAATTTAACCGTTAAGGAATTCTCCTTGCCAAGAAACTTTGATTATGTAAAAATCAACTACGGATCAGATGACAAAACCGTAAGTGACATTTCTGGATTATTGATGCATAACCGCACAATCAGAGATATTGTGATCGACTTCGATCGAAATCTGATTGACGCTGCTGACCATCTTCACGGAAAACAATATCTGAAAATTGATCTGAAAATAACCGGACGAAAAAATGAGCTTATCGAATTAAATTCTGTTGATAACATTGTTGTTGTTCCGGGTGAAAAATCATCCCGATCGCCATATTACGACAGAAAAGATGAGACAAGCACAGCTGTTAGCCTGAATAAAATTCTAAGAAAAAAGACTTACGATTTAGAGGATTGGGCCAAAATTGAGATCACCATTGAAAATAAAAAAGAAAAGTATGACGGAAAAGGATTCAAAAAAGTAATTGAATTATACGTTCAGAAGGATTATACTTTTGATATAGATGTGTCCTTTCCGGCAGGATTACTCATTAATACTTTTAATGATGATGCCGCTACCGATCAATATAAAAGCTTCGGGGGAATCAGTATGGCCATGATTGCACAGTTTAGTTTCTATGACGCAGAAAGACCTGGGAAATATAAGCCTTACAGAATTGGAGCCGGATTCCTTGCAATCAATGCATTTAATCTTACAAACTCAACCGATGAAGAAGCAGGAAGAGATATGAGTATAGTTGTAATTGGAAGTATTTATCCTACACGAAAAGATGTGAAACTGTCATTCCCGCTATACTTGGGAGGTGGATATATGCTTAATAAGGGTAAATGGTTTGTGTTGCTGGGGCCTGGGATTCGGGTGAGCCTCTGATAGTGTGCTGGTGTGTTGGTGTGCTGGTGTGCTAATGATCAGTGAGTTCCGGTTTAGGGAGAATTTCAACCTCCATGATTATCTCGACTACGCAATAACCGTAGCGGAACAATTTCAATCAGAAAATCAATTAAATAATGAAATCCATAATCATAAATAAATACGGAGGGCCGGAAGTCCTTGAATATTCTGAAATGCCAAAACCTGTTGCAGGTCCGGGGGAAGTTGTGATTAAAACAAAATTCGCAGCTGTAAATCCGGCCGATTGGAAGGTTAGAAAAGGAAGGTTAAAAATTATTACCGGGAAAAAGTTTCCGAAAATATTAGGTATTGAAGCTTCAGGAATTATTGAAGAAGTAGGTGAAGGAGTAACATCATTCATGGTGGGTCAGCATGTATATGCGGCCAAAGACTATACTACCGGAACCAATTCAGAGTACTTTAAGGTTCCTGAAAATAATGTATTGCTGCTTCCCGAATCAATGCCCTTTGAAGATGCAGCATCTATTGCAGTTACAGGAGTAGCAGCATATCAATGTTTGTTATTGCATGGAGGTATTGAGGAGGGAATGAAGGTTCTGGTAAACGGAGCCTCCGGGGGACTGGGTATCATGGCTGTTCAGATTGCTAAAATATTGGGGGCAGAGGTTACCGGCGTTTGCAGTAGCCGAAATATTGATTTAGTTAAATCCCTTGGTGCTGACAGGCTAATAGATTATACTGAGAAAAATTTATTTGATGAAGACTATCAATACGATATCATTATTGACTCTGCAGGAAATCTGAATCTCAAAAACAGCAAAAAGCTTCTTACTAAAAAAGGAATATTAATAAAAGTGAATATTTCCTTGCTAACGGTCAGAGATCAATTTATTTCTTCAATATTCTCTTCAAAAAAAGTTAAGCTTGTTCTTATGAAAGTAATCAAAGAAGATTTTCAGTGGATCAGGGATCAGATTGCTATAGGCAGGCTGAAAGTTATTGTCGATAAAATCTTTGACCTTAAAGATTGTCAGAAAGCACATGAATATAGTGAGACTTTGAGAGCAAATGGGAAGATATTGTTAAAAGTAAGTTGACAGGTAATAATTTCACTTCTTTAATATCTTAAACTCCAACCCTCC
>JAGLSB010000115.1 GCA_023135955.1 Bacteroidales bacterium
AGCAAAATTTGCTATGTATAATGAATTTAATGAAGTCGATCTTGATTTTACTACAGTTGCTTTCTCTGGTATTGGAAAGTCAATTAAGAAAGTGATCTCAATATTAGGTTTCAATCCTCTGGGCAAGCATTGGAAACATGATCCTGTTAGAGCATCAAAAATTGAAAAGAACAGAGTAACTTTTTTTAACTCCCTGTCAGACTTGAGTGGAGACGTAATACCCAACTACGTCATGAATAGTTTGGAGAAGTTTCTTGATATCAAGAAATCTGCAATTGTTAAAATATCTAATCATGAAGAAATTCTTGGAGATATTACACTTTTCTTTACTAAAGAACATGATGCTGAAAACAAGGAAATAATTGAGATTTTTGCTGGACAGGTATTTATGTTTTTAAAACGCTTAAAAGCGAATAAGGAAATTGAGGACTCTGAAACCCGCTTGAGAATGTTACTAAAAAATGCAGGCGAGGGAATTCTTGGAATTGATTTAAATGGTAATCACACTTTTGTAAATCCTCAAGCTACTAAATTTCTGGGCTTTACGGAAGAAGAAATGATTGGTGTCAATAGTCATAATTTATGGCATCATCATCATGAAGATGGGAGTGAATATCCTGATACTGATTGCCCAATATACGAAACCCTTAATAATGGTGAAGAAATAAGTAAGGAAGGTTATTTTTTCCATAAAGATGGTCATGGAATATATGTGAATTATACATGTATGCCTATTCGTGATAATGACAAAATTTCAGGTGCTGTATTAACTTTTGTAGATATTACTGTCAAAAAATTAGCGGAAAAACAGATTACATTATTGGCAACTGGATTAAAAAGTGTAAGTGAAGGTGTGAGCATTGCCGATCTAAATAATAATATAATTTTTGTAAATGATTCATTTCTAAAAATGTATGGATATTCTGAAAATGAAGTATTGGGAAATAAAATTACTATGCTGCGTTCAGAAGATAATTCTCCCGTAATTCTGAAGGAAATTGAAATCTCAACTCTAAAGGATGGTTGGCTTGGTGAAATTATTAATAGCAGAAAAGATGGCAGCACATTTCCTATATTATTATCCACTTCTCCAATCCATAATGATAAAGGGAATATAATTGCTACTGTTGGTGTAGCACGAGATATAACAGAACAAAAAAAGGCAGAACAAACCATAAAAGATCAAAATAATGAACTGAAGGATCTGGTTGCTACCCGAGACAAATTTTTCTCAATTATTTCTCATGATTTACGTAGTCCTTTCAGTTCATTCTTAGGATTAACAGAGATACTTGCCGGAGATACTACTGGAATAGATGAGGAACAGCAAAAAACTATCCTGAAAAGTATGAACCAATCAGCCATCAAGTTCGCTAATCTTCTGGAAAATCTGCTTCAATGGTCCAGGGTTCAGCAAGGAATTATGCCTTTCGAACCTCACAAAATAAATCTAAAAACTATTATTGAGAGAAGCATTGAAACTGCATACGAAAATGCTAAAAATAAAGATATACAGATAATTTTAGAAATTTCTGATGAAATTGAAGTGATTTCTGATATAAATATGCTCATGCTTTGCATGAGAAACCTTGTTTCAAATGCTATCAAATTCTCAAATAAAGGAGATAAGATCTGGCTAAATGCAAAAAATCTAGATGAAAACTTTGTACAGATTGTTGTAAAAGATAATGGAATTGGAATGAATAAGAAGATATTGAATAAATTATTTGATGCCAGTGTAAAAACCAACAAACTGGGAACCGCTGGAGAAGAAAGTACGGGACTGGGATTACTATTAACAGAAGAATTTATCGAAAAAAACGGTGGAACAATCCGTGTTGAAAGTACTGAAGGACAAGGAACCAGCTTTTATGTCACACTTAAAAGACCAAATTCCCTTCACTAGGCTCATTTACCCAAGTCCAAATCAACACATTCCCACACCAGCACTCCCGATAGCTATCGGGAGTGCTAGTGTGTTAATCTGATGTTTAGGCTTTAGTCATTATTTCATCGTGAGGCACTTTTCTCCGCTACAGACCACGCTAATTTTTTGGATAAAGCTTTAAGCCCTCAATTTATTAAAGTGTCACAGTTTTCTATTCTCCCAATTCCTGTCTCCCAATCTTCCCTCTCACTCCCTAACCCCCTCATAAATCTCAATCATCTTCTTCACCTGATCGTCGATATGAAAATATTTTTCAACTCCTTCGCGGCCGGCTTTGCTTAAGCGGTTGTGTTCTTCTGGATCGGCAAGCAATTCCATGAGAGATTTTGCCAGTGCGCTTGAATTTTTTGGTTCAAAAAGTTTTCCTCCACCGGAGGTATTTATAATTTCGGGGAAGGCTCCGGCTGCAGGTTGAATAACCGGAATTCCAGAGGCCATCGATTCGAGCAGATAGATTCCAAAGGCCTCGCCATTTAATACCGGGACAGAAATAAC
>JAGLSB010000116.1 GCA_023135955.1 Bacteroidales bacterium
ACCTCGGAGGTCTATAAACCTCCGAGGTCTAAGAAATTTCAATAAAACTTCTCCAGTCTCTTTAAAACCTTACTCCCCCTGGCCTTGAACCCTGCCGAATTCTTATCCCATTGATCTTCAATAATGCTCTTTAACTCAAAGGCTAATTCAGGATAAAGTTCCAAATGATTTTCAATTATCTGCATGGCATAAACCTTTACCGCTACTGTTTTTTCGGCGCTCGACATCCATTGAAAACATATGTCGATTAAAGGCCCTTGCAAATCTTCAGGGATTTTGGTCTGCATAAGAATCTTCAATGAATTTCTTCTACTTCCCGGATGAGTAAAAAGAGCTAATGAATGGACAAGATCTTCCAGATATGGATCGATTAATTCAGGATGTTTAAGGCAAACATATTCCGCTACCCAGGCAGCTTTAGCAGGAATTGGATCTTTTTCTTTTAGATACAATTTCATTAGCTCAGCAAATTTCTCTTTGTCATCACCAATAACACTGGCGATATATTCCATATTGAATCGTGAGGTTTCCTGGAGTAACTGGTTACGGATGTCTAACATAATTGATAATACATTAGAAAATATTAGCCCGATTTCCTTAGCAATAATATGAAAAAAAATGCCGAAAAAAGATCGCTGTTTTTTTTCGGCATAAAGTAAAACTTATAAAATATTAACGTCCAATCATTTTAGAAGGGTCAACCCATTCATTAAATTCCTCTTCTGTTAAATAATTTAATGCGAGAGCTGCCTCTTTTAATGTCAGATTTTCCTTGAAAGCCTTTTTGGCAATCTCTGCTGCTTTTTCATAACCAATATGAGTATTAAGAGCCGTTACAAGCATTAAGGAATTATCAAGATTCTTCTTTAAATTGGCTTTATTTGGCTCGATCCCAACCGCACAATTGGTATTAAAAGACATACATGCATCTCCTATTAACCGGGCCGATTCGAGAAAGTTTTTGATCATCATAGGCTTGAACACGTTTAGCTCAAAATGGCCATTACTACCTCCAATGTTTATGGCTACATCATTACCCATTACCTGAGCACAAACCATTGTGAGGGCCTCCGCCTGAGTAGGATTAACCTTTCCGGGCATAATGGATGATCCGGGTTCGTTTGCAGGAATATTAATTTCTCCAATTCCACTTCTTGGTCCGGATGATAATACCCTGATATCATTAGTAATTTTCATAAGGCTTACTGCCAGAGTCTTTAAGGCTCCGGAAGCTTCAACAATAGCATCATGAGCAGCTAATGATTCAAATTTATTGTTGGCAGTAATAAATGGTAGTTTGGTAAATTCAGCAATCTTTGAGGCTACTTTTTCGGAATATCCCTTAGGTGTGTTTATTCCTGTTCCGACAGCAGTTCCGCCCAATGCAATTTCTGAGAGGTGAGCAAGAGTGTTTTTGACTGCTTTTAATCCCCAATTTAATTGTGCAACATATCCACTGAATTCTTGTCCTAAAGTAAGTGGAGTTGCATCCATCCAATGAGTCCGGCCTATTTTGACAATGTTATCAAAATCTTCCGATTTTTTCTGAAGAGTGTCTCTCAATGTTTCAACCCCGGGAGTGGTTACTTCTAAAATCATTTTATAAGCTGCAATATGCATAGCTGTGGGAAATGTGTCGTTCGATGATTGAGATTTGTTAACGTCGTCGTTTGGGTGAATGAGACGCTGACCTTCTCCTAATTTATTCCCTTCAATAACATGAGCGCGATTTGCAATTACTTCATTCAGGTTCATGTTCGACTGCGTACCGGAACCTGTTTGCCATACAACAAGAGGAAATTGATCGTCCAGTTTTCCTGCAAGGATTTCATCACATACAGTCCCAATAAGGTCTGCCTTTTTTTTGTCAAGAACTCCAAGTTCATAGTTAGTAAATGCGGCAGATTTTTTCAGATATGCGAATGCATAAACAATCTCGCGGGGCATATTTCCGTCACCAATTTTAAAATTATTTACTGATCGTTGTGTTTGAGCAGCCCAGTACTTATCAGCGGGAACCTCAACTTGTCCCATAGTGTCTTTTTCAATACGGTAATTCATTATATTAATATTTATTTCAGTTTAAAGTTGTCCGAACCAAATATACAATGGTTTCACTTTTAAATTTACCAAAACTATATGTTTTGAAATGTATTTTTCAAAAAAGTAATTGGGGAATAATGTTTACTTAAGGCTTAATTAGGAATATTCACAAACAGATGACAAATGTGAAAAATACCGTCTGTACTTTCTGAAACCCCAACCCCTGATTGAGTATAATCTCTCTCGATTATTTCTACAATCGATGGAAAATCCAACATGGTATTAACAATAGAATCTGCATTTTCAATATTTGAGGTCATAATTATAGATCCATGGTTTGTTCCGCCTAGCAGAGATGCAAAATTTTCAACTGCAGATTGAATTTGAGGATCATCGGATTGATAAATACCATTTGCAAGTTTGTCGCTTATTCTTCTGGCTTCTTCAAAAGCGAGAGGTTGCATAACTAAAGTGCTTAATCCTTGAAAAGATCTATAATCATTCACTTTGTTGTGGATT
>JAGLSB010000117.1 GCA_023135955.1 Bacteroidales bacterium
ATCGGGATACTCTTTATATAAATTTTTAAACTGGCCAGGGTCTTCGGCCAGATTATAAAGTTGAACCGGGGTCTCAAAATATTCCGCATCCAAATCGGTATATAACTGGTCCTTTCCTCCACTTCCAGAATGCAAAAGTAAAACCCAATTACCCTTTCTGACTGCAAAATGCCCAAAAGAGGAATGATGTATTATTATTCGTTCCTCATAATCCGGAATATTCTCAGACAACATAAGTGGAAGAATACTGTGACTGTCTTCTCCTGCATTTTCGGAGTATTCTGTATTGTTAATATCGGCAACCGTAGCCATGAGATCAACCAAAGAAACAGGGATGTCAGATATTGTACCAGACTTTATTTTCTCCGGCCACTTCATTAGTAGGGGAACTCTGTGTCCACCTTCCCAATTATCTCTTTTACATCCTCGGTATTCTCCGGAACTAAAATGATCAAATTCCGTTTTCCTTTGGATCATGGTATTTTCTGGACCATTATCTGCAGTAAAGATTATTAATGTATTCTTCTCAACTCCGGCCTCTTTTACAGCTTTTAAAATCTGCCCAATCACCCAGTCTGTTTCAACTACAAAGTCACCATAGGCTCCCGCCTCGCTTTTTCCCAGAAATTCCTCATTAGGAGCAACCGGCTTATGCGGTGAACTTAAAGGGAAATATAGAAAAAAGGGATTTCCTTTACCCGCATTTTCCATTATATATGATGTGGCTTTCTCAGTAATATCGGGCAATACATTATATATATTCCAACCATCAGCCATCCACCCCGGACGTCCATTAAGCATCTCCTTTTTCAAAATCTTATTATCACTGATATATCTAGATGGAATTTCAACCGCTCTTCTATTCTCAACATAAACATGGGGAGCCATTCCTAAAGAACCCGACAAACCAAAGAAATAATCGAAACCCAAATCAAGAGGTCCGTTCTGAATATCTTTCTCAAAATCAACATTCTTTAATCCTTTAGCTGCAGCTCCACCATCTATAGTTGGCCAGTCCATTCCCAGGTGCCATTTCCCAATACATGCCGTATTATATCCTTCTTCATCAAGTATGGAAGCAACAGTATGCCTATCTGGCGGAATAAGGTGCGTACTGTTCCCATGAAGAACACCATTTTTTAGCTTTGAGCGCCAACTGTACCTGCCGGTTAATATTGCATAGCGCGAGGGTGTACTCACTGAAGAAGCAGTATGAGCATCACTGAAGATCATTCCCTCTGAAGCAAGCTGATCCAAAAAAGGTGTTGAAATCTTCGACTCTTTATTTAAACAAGACAAATCACCATAGCCCAGATCATCGGCAAGAATATATATTATATTTGGCTTGTCCTGTGCTTGAATAATCATTGGAACAGTCAATAAACCAATACTAAATCCCTTTATAATGCTCATATTATTAAATTTAGATTTCACAATACAAGAAAAGACTTTTCAATTAATAACAAGAAGCTATCTTTAATAGGTCTGTCTTATATAGATATTGTTTTGTCTTAATTAGCATTCATACCATGATTGAATTTATTGAGCTTCCTTTTTTTCAGCAAAAAAAATACATTCGACAAAGTCCAGATATTTGAAATCAGTAGGAAATTAGCTATCTTGCAAAATATTCTTCTGGAATAATTTCTTCTAATTATTTTGATTTGTGAGACAGGAAAAAACATTGAAATTCCTTTACAAAACTTCATCAGCGATTACGATTTGGTGTTATATGTTCCTACTTACTTTATTACTTCATCCTATTGATTTACTTAAAGCTGAAGAACCTCAATTTGAGAAAATTTCTTTCCCTCATGATTACGAGTTAAAAATTACTTCTTTATGTCAGGACAGCCTTGGATTTCTATGGTTAGGTACCAGGGAGGGGCTATTCAGGTATGATGGTTATGAGATGAAAAAAATATTTCCCAAACCAGATGTAGAAATTGTATGGCGACAACACCAGATAATTTCGGTAAAAGAGAATAAAGGAAAAATTTGGTTTTCAATCCATATAGGGAAATTAATGACTTATGATATTCAAACTGAAAATATAAGTCAGGTATATCCTTTTGAAAATAGCGACAACTTTTATCTGGGCAGGGCAATATCTATTGATTTCGGAAATGATAAGGAAGTTTGGGTCGGGCTTTCGAAAGGACTTCTCAAGCTCAATGAAGAGGATGGTACATTGAAAGAATTTGATAATTTTAAACAAGTATTTAATATCTGGAATGATTCTGTCACCAGTAATACATGGATATTACACAAACAAAATAATATTTCTGTAATTAATAGCAGTGATAGTATTATTAAAACCTATATTTTCAAACTTAAAAAGAATGTCAGAGAATTTCGTTCAGGAAAAATAGAACGTGATTCCTATGGAGTAATATGGGCAGCCGTAGGAAATGAAATCTACCAATATATACCAATTAAAGACAGTTTTAATAAAATTATATCCACAAAGAATGAGATTATTGACTTTGCATTCGACAGGAATAATCGAATTTGGATTATAGATGCTTTTGAAGAACTTGCTTATTACGCGCCCAAGCAAGGGAAGTTAATACACTTATCTACGGATACAAGAATTCCGGGAAATATCGGCAGCAATAATATTTTCGCTTTATTGATTGATAAATCCGGTGTACTATTTACAGCAACTCTTAACGGACTTTATAAGCTTGACTGGACCAAACAGTTCTTTAATAATTTATCTGTAAGGGGAAACACAGATTATTTGAGTTATGCTCAGGGAGCTTCTCCCGGAACAGTTAGTGGAAATACTATTTACAGGATTGAAAAAAGGGTAGACTATTCAGTATTAATCAGGGCAAAAGTTTCAACCAATACAAATAACGGTATGAAGGCTATGAAAGTTTATGATTTTCGATTGCCGGAGGACGTTTCTGTAATAAAAGCTCTCAACGAAAAAGAACTTTGGATTGTTTCAAAGGCCAAAGGTCTGTTTAATTTCAATATTAAAACTGAAGAATTAAAAAATATAAACACCTCAACCAGCACAAATGATTTTCTTGTGATAAACGACATATCCTCAGGAAAGGGTAATGAGTTATGGCTCGCAACGCAGGAAGGTGTATACAACTTATCTTCCAAATTAAATGACAATGATCTAAGCAGGATTAATGAACTCGATTATGGAAAGTTTCCCTTTTTAGCTAAAACAGTAATAACTTCAGTTCATTATGATAAGGAAGGAATGCTGTGGATTGGAGCCCGGGGCAGAGGAGTTTATCGTTATAATCCATCGGTTAATATTCTCGACCATTTTGGAGAGGAGGAAGAGGGTTCCGGATTAAAGGGATTTAAAAGAATATCGTGTATGAATGAGACGGCTGGGGGAACTTTATGGATTGGATCTGTTGATGATGGTATTGCCTTTTTTGATGATATCACAAGCCGGTTTCAACAGTTTTCAACACAAAATGGTTTGAAAGAAAATGAAGTTTGCTCCATAATTTTTGAAAACGAACAAACGGCATGGATAAGTCATATAAAAGGGCTTACAAAAGTTGAATTGCCTTCAATGAAATTCAAACATTATTCTCACGAGAACGGATTGCCTTCCGGACAATTTTTGCAAAGAGCAGGATTACGAACTGAGAATGGAATTATTCTTTTTGCGAATACACAGGGATGGTGTTATTTTAATCCAGCCTCTATGAGGACAAATCCTATTCCACCATCAATATTTGTTGAAAAAGTTAAGGTAGATGGAGTGGATTACAATAATGTACAAAAAGGTTCTTATGCAAATATTAAACAAGTTAGTTTGTCTGATGAATTTAAAAAACTTGAAATTAAAGTACTAAGCCTCTCTTTTGCATCCTCATTTAGTAACAAATTAGCATGGAAATTTATAGAAAAGGACGAATGGAACATTATTAATTCTCCTGCACATTGGATAGACATAGTTGATTTAGATCCAGGAAAACATGTATTATTAATAAAAGCTGCTAACAACGATGAAGTCTGGTCAACAGAAAGTCAGAAAATTATAATTTCTGTCGGAAGAATTGCCGGTTACTGGATTATTAGAGGTGGAATTCTTTTCATCAGCATTTCCATTCTCATACTCTATTTTTTCTTTCCGGGTCAAGTGAAAATTTTAATGAGAAAGAGAAAAGTAGATGAATCAAAATTAAATCCTTTAGATAAGGAAAGAATTGAAAACCTGAGACAATTGATGACTGAGAAAAAAGTATTTCTGAACTCTGATTTATCTCTAAAAGACCTGGCAAAGGAACTCCATATTTCAACCAATACTCTATCGTCCTTATTTAATAATTCTTTGAATCAAAATTTCTACGATTTTGTAAATACTTACCGGGTGGAATATGTGCAAAAGCTAATGGAAAGCGAAGAAATGAAAAACTACACACTAGTATCCATCGGCTATGAATCCGGATTTAATTCAAAATCATCTTTCTTTAGAATTTTCAAAAAACACACCGGGAAGACTCCTTCTGAATACATTAAAAATAAGATTTGAGATTAAAGCATATAATCGAACAATTCCGAAACTGTTCTTCTATATCCCTGCATAATATTAGGTGGTAAATTTTCGTTTTCTTCTATCTTGTTTTCTTTTACTTTTCTGTCTGCTAAAAGAAATGCCTTAAGTCTGATTCTTTTTCCCTTATCAATTCCTTCGAAATTTATAATATTTCCTTCAATTTCAATTTCCTGACCATTATAACTGCTTAAATCCCATGATGAAAGCGTCCACTTTTTACCTGAATTTTCCCTGTTTACAACCACTTTCTCCCCATTGATAGTTATTTCAGGCTTTATCACTGCCCAACTTTCAAGAAGAAATTCAATTCTTCGAAAATCATCATCGGGAATATTCAGTTTTATATTAAACAAACTATCCTTTATAATAAGGTCTGCCCTGGGCATTGGTTTTGGCTTTATTTTCTTTCTGTTTTTGGGTTTCCCTTTTTCAATTTCATAAACCATGACACAATCTCCCGGAATGTTTAAAACAAAGTCTTTTCCTGATTTCAGTTTCCATGGCATTTCTTCAACAAAAGGATAAATACATTTTGCTTTATATGCTTCACCTGGTTCAGCCCTGAAATATACCTTTTCGTTGAAGGGCACCTTGATTTCCTGACTTTCACGTTGTGGATTACGAACAGTCAGAATAGCTTTGTTATTATTCCAGCTTACATAACCATAAGGTTCAGCCTTTCCTGCATCGCCACCAAGATAAATCGTATTCAATAAATTTTCCTGATTTTCAACTGCCCACTTAGTAGTTTTTCCAAGCACTTCCCAATCCTGTTCCGACAACAAATCAGGAGAGACATAAAGCTCCTTAACTGTGGTTCCCCTTCCGTAATACATAACAACATAGTTCGACCAGTCGTCGATTATATCATTAAAATTTGTAAATGGTTTTTTCTTCGAAAATAGGATTCCATGCGTCATGAAATTTGCTATGGGAATAACAGGACGGTCTGGGCGGGAAAACCTGAAATTGTCATAAAAATATTTATCCCGATATGTTGTAGCTCCTTCCCGAAGAGATAATTGAGGATAATCACCATTACCACCAGAATCACCTGACATCATCCAGAGGCAATTAACATGCTGTAACCAAAATGGGCTAAACCATGAACCGTTTGTAAAATTGAGAAAAACCTCAGGATTCAGTTCTCGTTCGTATTTCAATAATTCGAGTGTAAAATCAAGACATTCTTCCCGGGCATGGCGCTCGGTGAGATAATTTGATGTAAACATATGGTTGAAATCATGCTTGAAATAATTTACCCCAACTTCCTCAATAAGATATCGAATGGATTCCTTAAGGTCCTTTTGGTATTTAGGTTGCAGTATGTCAAAAAAATCTTTCTTTGAAGTCCATGAGTATTTCTCCCTGTCAAATTCATCTGACAGTGCTGATTGGTACCCTGCCATCTCAATTCCTTTGTCAATTTTTTGATTTCTACCATCAAAAGCGAGCCAAATTCCTAAATTTGTTCCTTCTTCTCGTAGCATCTTACCTATCAGAGCAAGATCTTCATGATTATTATCTTTTTTCGGGCTATAAACTTTATAGGGAGGATATTCGAAGTTTCCATCCTGCCAGCCATGATCAGGAACCATTGCATCGAGTTTCACATCATATTTATCCAATTGTTTCTTAATTGGAATGTAGGTTTTGTTAATGAATTCCTCTTTTGTAATTTTCTTGGCATCAATGCTATACCAGTTATTAAAATGTAAAAAGCTTTTAGGCGATAAGCGCGTATTCTCTATATAATTAAGTAATGCCAGCTCTGCATTGTGAGAAATATTACTACTGATTCCAATAACTGCTTTCTTACTTAATATTTTATAAGTATTATCTTTGATTTCATCAGAATAGCCTGGAAAATGATATAGGGTTACCAATCCGGGCTCCTCATAAAATTCCTTGTCGCGTCCGTCAAGATCAATATCATAAGGAACTCTCAAGTTAAAAACCGGAGCTTCGAAATTGCAACTGTGCCAACTGTAAAAACCGGGATAATCCATACCGAAAAACCAGTTATTGATGAATACAGGCTGGCCTAAACCGCCACCAGTAACCTTCTGATGGCTGGTAAAGCGAATAACTTGCAAACGATCAATAAATCCTGTAGAATCTGATTCAATAATGAGCTGTTTCCTGAAATAAGATTCATTGCCAAGAATATATTTTACACTCACACTCTTTGGGGCCACTGTTTTTTTTCTAAGGCGGTAATCCAGTCTTAAAACCTGAATCCCGTTCTCAGAATTCTTATTGATATTTATTATTTCATAATCATTTACCGTAAGTCTTTCATTATTTAAAAGCAGAATCTCAAATTCCATACTGTTGATTTCCAGCTTATCAGTACCATCAGCTCTCGAAATTTCAGATAATCTGTATGTTTCGCCTGTTTTAGTTAGCTTTAGTAAAATGTGGGAATTCTTTAAGAATATACTTTGAGAGTCATTCGCAATTATTGGAGAACATACAAATAAAATTAAAAAAAGAAATAATTTTATTCGTTTAAAATTGCAGTAACAACCTGTTGCTAAAATATTTATCCTCACCAATATATGTGAATAACCCGATCCAAACATAAATGATAATATTCTTATTTGAGATTTTTTACTTTTTAGTTATCCGAATAATAAATCCACCACTGGCTAACATATTCATGTCTAATTTATCCCCTTTGGAGACAACAATCTCTTCGGATTTCATTTCCGGCTCGCGAGTTTCCATATCATCACGACAAATAAAAGCATCATATTGTTCCTCTTTCAGAAATTTTAATTCAAGAAGATAACTTTGTGACTGATCGGCTAATCCGTTTATTCCTGCTACATACCAATTTTCACTTTTTCTCCTGGCGTAAACTGCCAGATCGCTAAGATTACTTCCATCGAGCACAATTGTCTCATCCCAAACCGTTGGCAGTGTTTTGATAATCTCTATCCCCTCACTCTGAAGATACTCTTTTGGATGATCAGCCCAGCATAGCAATGGAGATGTGAACATCATAGCCGATGCCAATTGCATAGCATGAGAAAAGCCTTCACCCTGAGGATCACGGAAAATAGCAGGAGTATAGTCGGCATGTCCAGCGATTAATCGGGTAAAAAGCAAGTCGATATAATGAGAAGTTGGCATTTTTGCTGCCCCTCCACCTCCTCTTAATTTCTCTCCCCCATAAATAGCCTCTCTTGTAACTTCATTCGGATATGTGCGACTTTCACCGGCAGGAATAGGGCAACCATGGAAATCAACCATAAGTTTATTTTCGGCACAAATTTTAAGAAAGTTCTCCATATATTTTTTCCACTCCGAATTTTCGCTGTTTATATAATCCAGTTTGATACCTTTTGCTCCGGCTTTGGCTATACGTTCAACTTCCTGTCTCATTAGTACTGTATCAAGACTAATATCAAAGCCTTTCATTTTGATGAACTTGTTATTAGGGTTTTCCTTTTGCTGTTCAAGGTTGAAACTTACATCAGATGTTTTCCAGACAAAAATACCAATACCCTTCTCACCGGCGTAGTCAGTGAGTTGTTTCAGGTAATCATAGGAACTTTTATCTTCATCTTTCCATTTGGAATCCCAACCTATATCAACAAGATGATAATCAGCACCCATTTTTGCAGCCAGATCAACTAATTCCATCTGATTTTCAAAGTCCACACCTACTCTGGCCCACCAGTTCCATGTTGATTTTCCCGGCCTTATCCATTCTTCATTTACTCCTTTTGGAAATAGTTTTGGATCCGGTGCCGGACAAACATTGCTAACTATATCTGTATTAACTAAGTCATTTAGGCTTTCTGTACAACTAATAATTTTCCAGGCCGTGGTAAAATCTGTTTCTATTTCCCAGCCATCGGGTTTTTCAGCATAGTCAATCCTGAAAGTATGGGTTTCGGAGTTATTTTTCTCATCAGCTTCCGGTAATAATGAGTATCCGTGAAAATCAAATCCACCTCCTTCAAGCACCATAAGGAATCGACTTTTATCGGCAGGAAAAAGTAACAATGGAGGCATTGTTCTTTTAACTTTTCCATCACCAATATCAGTAATCCTTCCTGAATAAATCCTACTCTCCTCACCTGATTTGTATTGCATATATCTGGCATGAAGAAGTTTTGAAAAATTAAGTTTAGTTGACTCAGCTGTAAATATTATCTTCTCAACTGTTTCTATGCCATATTTAAAAGCTACTCCATCATTATAATTTCTTACATCAAGATACCAGGTGTGGGCTTTAGTTTGAAATGTTAATCTTGTACCTATGCATTTATTAATTGCGAAAGAATGATTACCATTTATTGGGTATTGTTCATTAATTGTATAATTCTTTTTATTCAACAATTCTGGCTTATGCCCTAAATCAATATTATTAACAATTATTCCAATGGGGGACGGGAATAAAATAAATTCTGAGTCTTTCTTAACTTCAATACTAAGATGATTATTTTCATTAACTGAAATATATGTTCGAAGCTTTGAATCAGGGCTCAAAACTTCATGTACGTAACCATGAGCCCTATTATAATTTACAAATAAATAAAATGTTATTAATAGTATATTTTTCAACCTTACTCCAGCTTTTTTTATAAAAGTTACTGTTGTTAAGACGACTCTGTTTTATAATGCATGAATAAACAAAATTATTCTTTTTTCTTCTTTACTTTCTCCGGGTTCTTTGTTTTCTTCTTACTTTTTGTTTTAGTTCTGCTTTTTTTCTTAGACTTTTGGTTGCCGGCACCCTCAACATCACAATTCACATTCAATTTAGTTTTATCTTCATCATAAGCTTTAAAAGCTGCTTCCTTCGATTGGGTATATCTCAGGCTAACGGTTTTGTTATCTCCTCCGACAGATTCCATTCCCATTTCTTTTGAGAATTTATTTTCTAATCCAGAGGCCCAGTTATCAACTGCAGAAGATGTAAAATATTTCCACTCTATATCTGTAAACTCTTTCTTTATATATTTCCTCAACTTATAATTCAGCATTTGAATTGGTTCTTCACCCTTCGAGTAGTAATTTTTCTTTTTCTTTTGTTTTATATCATTTAGCTCCTTTTCATAAGACTGGAATTCAGCTATGGTATTTCCAAGTTTTAAACACTCTTCTATAATAGCCTCCTGATTGTTCTGTGCGAATGAAAAAATTGAAAAGCTGAATAAAA
>JAGLSB010000118.1 GCA_023135955.1 Bacteroidales bacterium
GAGGGAACAGAATTCTATTATTGATTTGAAATAGTTCAACTGGGACTTCATGCTGGGTCGTACCGGCCACATGAAGTCCTATTTATTGTGTGCCGTTATTATTTGTCTATCCATTTATATTTAATTTTTTTGTCGTTCAAAAATGGAATTAAATGATTTAAAATTGTCATTTGTCCATCGTTGGTCTCGGCTTTTCTCCCGATGTATATTTTGTTTAGTCTCAATAATTTGTCATTTGTTTCCTTGTTTTCAAGACAAAATGGAATGTCATAATGAAATTTCACATCATTATCTTTTGTGAGAGTGAAACCTATGTTTTTTTCATAATGACTTCTTTCAGATATACTATTATCGTATTGGGCAAAAAGTCTAATTTCTTTTTCAGAATCGAATTTTTTCTGTTTTATGCTTGCAAAAAATGGAATTAAAGCCTTTAGAAGAACTGTATCGGTAATTTTACTTTTTAAATAATCAAACAGGTTGTGTTGTTC
The DNA here is from genome assembly GCA_023135955.1 of Bacteroidales bacterium. Lineage (GTDB taxonomy): Bacteria > Bacteroidota > Bacteroidia > Bacteroidales > JAGLSB01. Next base: position 492 of record JAGLSB010000118.1, read on the forward strand.
AGCTATTGAATCTAAATAGTTGACATTTAAAGAATAGTGGTCTGGGTACAAAGGTCGTCTAATGATTTCAAATTCAAGAGCAATCCCTTTGTGATTATTACCGTATTCAGTCCAATGATAGTCAAAACCGTTGATTTCATTCTCATTTTCAATAGGTGTAAAGCAAGCAATGAAAGTATTTTTTTTTTGAGATTCGATTTTATCATTATACTGACCTAGTAGTTTTAAGCAATGGATTAATTCTTCTTTATCATCAGAAATTGATTCAAGGCTTCTTGCTCTAAAAACTTGAGTCTTTAAAATCAAAAGAGCAGAGTTTAAGTCGGTGAAATGTAATATCCTTTGATTAATATAATTGAAAGAAAAATTGTCACTATGCATTAATTGATTTATTCCAACATCTTTTGTTTCTCCATTGACTTGAAAATATGAATCTCTTTCAAGACCAGAGGTATTGGATAAGATTTGGTCTAACTCTTTGATAATTTGGTCTGAATTTAACATATAGGTTAATTTCAATCTTTAACGTAGCGAACAGATAATCCTGATTTTTTAACATCTGTACTTTCTTTAAACTCTTCTAATGAATAACTCAACCATCTGTAATAAATAAAGTTATTATCATATTCAGTCGAAGACCACCAATAACCTACTTCTCCAACGTCATAAGATTGACCTATACAATCTGAACTAATCATATTTCTATATCTTCTTCCTCCTGGTAAAGCTAAAAAACCAAAATCATCAGTTCCATTTCCATTATCATACCAACCTGAATTTGCTTTTAATGCTGTTCCTTCTGCTCCATTAAATCCATTATTGTATAAATAAATTTCCAATTCGTCCCATTCATTTTTTGTTGGCAAATGCCAACCTTCAGGACAAGCTTTAACAGCCGCCGCATAAGTGTAATAGCCTCCATATTGTTTTTCAGAATCATTTTCATAGAAACTGATTGCTTCTGCATTTGCTCCTAAAGATTGCCAATCCTCACATTCTGTAATTTCAGGAATCTCTGTGCCATCTGGGTAATGGGTGGTTTTCAAGTTTTCAGTCATCCATGTTTGGTTTCCGATTGTTACAGCTTTATATGTATTACCATCAAGATCTGTGAGTTTTTCAGTCGTATTTTCATCCTTTTCGCAGGCAATAAGACCAATCGAAATAATCAAAATTAAAATCTTTTTCATGTTCTTTTATTTATTCTCTGTTTGTAATTTTCAATTGTGCAGCGTCTTTTTTAATGGCACAACCGGGTAGCTTACGCCCCC
>JAGLSB010000119.1 GCA_023135955.1 Bacteroidales bacterium
GGAATTTTTTACGGAGTGTAAATTGAAAATTCAGTATTAATATCAATATATATTTATTTTCTTTCTATATTGTTAGACACTAATTACTTCTAAAGATGATTAAAGATTTTTTAAAGGATAAATTTTTAATTACTAAAATTAGAAATAGATTTATCCCATCTGTTCAAATATCTCAAAGGCAGACCTTCCACTATTATCAGGATCTTGCAAAAAAAGATGAACTCCCGGCTTTGTCTGATACCGGCTTTAGAGTATTTTCTCAATTTGAAGAGGATGGAAAACTCCTTTTCATTTTTTCAGTGATCGGAATGGAGAATAAAACTTTTATTGAGATTGGTTCTGATGATGGTGTTAACAGCAATTCTGCCAACTTATACTTCAATTTTGGTTGGCACGGACTTTTTATTGACGGAAATCCTAAAAGCATTAAGCGCGGGAAGAAATTCTTCAATAAATATCCTCATCCCTGGTTTTATAAACCAAAATTCGTTTGCGCAAAAGTTATAAGAGAAAATATTAACGAGTTAATTGAGAACTCTGGCATTAATGGTGAAATTGGACTTTTATCTATTGATATTGATGGTAATGATTACTGGATTTGGGATGCGATTGAAATTGTGGAGCCTAAAGTTGTAATAATAGAAACCCATAATGAATTTGGTTTAAATAATATAGTTGTACCCTATGATGCTGATTACTTTTATCCTGGGAAACACCCTATTTATCATGGGGCATCTCCTGTTGCAATGAATAATCTCGCCAAACGAAAAGGCTATAGATTGGTAGGAGCCAATGAGCTGGGTTTCAATTTTATATTTATTAAAAATGGGATAGCCGATGAACAAATACCGGAAGTATCTGTTGAATCGGTGCTTAAGCATCCCTCGGTTAAAGAGGGTTATAAAAAATTCGAAGCTATTAAAGACTGGGAATATCTTGAAGGATAAGCAAGTAAAAGAACTGGCTAATTACTTAATTTTGGCAATCTGCAAAACTATCCATCAATTCACGCAAGTCTTCAACAATTAGCTTAAGTTCATTAGGCTCATTCATATATTCGAAAGTAACTCGTTTTAGATCTCCATCAATGCTTAATTCAAGCCATTCAGCTCCTCCATCAGCACAATCGGGACAACCAATAACATCATCCAGATTTTGAAAATCTTCAATATTAATTTTTTCAACATAAGCCGGTAGAGGATCCATAATGAATGTCATGCTACAGGAAGAATCAGGAAGAGCTCCATCGATTTCCCATCCCGATTTTGTAAAAACGATATCTCCTCCAACAACTATTTCTCTTATGCAATAGCCCAAACATTCTCCAAAAGATGTCCCATAAGACAAATTATCGACCTGCTGATCAACTTCTATCTTTTCACATGTAAAGAACATGGTTAAAATCGCCAGTGATAGGAATATGAGTTTTTTCATGGTAGTTAGTATATGAATTTTAGATTTGTTGAATGAATGGATTAAGTATAGTTCTAAATTTAGGTAAAATATCTTATTAAAAATAAACACTTTTCGTGTATTGTTAGAGATGTTGCATCAAGCTTAGGCATTCTTCCCTGTATCCATGCTCATCAATCCCCAATGCTCCTTCACCCAAATTTATTAGCATTTGTTTGGAAAGGTCGCCTTTATATTGAGATTCTCTTAGTATTAATCCAAAGCCGGTTACAGCTGTCGCAAAACGTTGATTCTCAGATGCTGTATTAATATTTACAGGCATAGTAAGAATATCCTGATTCAGCAGACGACTTACATTTTCATCCGGAAATTTATATCGGAAATCCAGACTACCATATTTCTCAACATTTAATACGTCTAAAAGCTGTAATTCATACATAGCTGTAATTGTCTGTCCAGCTCCGATCTCTCCGGCATCAACATTATCTTCTTCAAAATCTTCATTCTCAAGCATACGATTTTCGTATCCAATGAGACGATATGCCTCCACCATATTTGGATTAAAACTTATCTGAAACTTGCTATCCTTTGCGACTGTTTGGAATTTAGATTTTTCATGAACAAATACTTTCTCTACCTGCATTGCATTATCAATATACTCATAATTACCATTTCCGTTATTAGCAATCTGCTCCATCATATGGTCATTCAAATTGCCGGTTCCAACACCAAGGACAGTAAAATATATGCCATTTTCCCTCTTTTCCTCAATCAATTCGACCAACTCCTCAGTACTAGTAAGACCAACATTAAAATCGCCATCAGAACCTAAAATAATCCGATTGTTTCCGCCTTCTATAAAATTATCCTCAGCAATACTATAGGCCATTTTAATCCCGGAACCTCCAGCGGT
>JAGLSB010000012.1 GCA_023135955.1 Bacteroidales bacterium
CCATGTAACAGTAGCATCCGTAGCATTAGCAGGTTCAACTGTAGCAACAAGGGTTGCTGTTTCAGTCATAGCTATACTGAGAGTAGCCTGATCGAGAGTTACTCCAGTAGCAGCAACTATTGTACTTGCACCTATTTCATAAACAACAGGATTAGAAATTTCTGATGTAGCTGTATCAACCACATATAGGTCATACCATCCATCTGCTAATGTACTAACAACCATTAAAGTATCATAGTTTGTCCTGCCATGATATAAAGAGTCTGCTGTTCCTGCATCGATAGCAGTATTAAATGCTGTTTCACTCTTTTCTGTACCTGCTGGAACCATATATAACAAACCTGCTCTGGATATTGATCCAAAAATGGTATCACCAACCACTCCCGATTCAGTTGTTGTGCTTAAAACTTCCCTTATCCATATAGGTTTAGTTATCCTTACATTACCTGCAGCATCTGATGTTGCAATATGAATTGAATCACCATTATAATCACTTAGTTCAGAAACTGGTTTTACAAATTCATCTCCTGATGTCATAGCCATTGAAGAAATAGCACTTGTTTCAATATCAGCTGCTACTGTACCCTTAGGAACAAGATACAATGTACCTGGTTCTGATAAGCTAAGAGCAATAGTGTCCATATCATCGTACTCAGCAGCATTCCAAACTTCAGCAACAGGTGCAAATTTATCCTCAATTGGACCTACATATTCAAAAGTAATTTCTCCAAGTATTCCGCCACTTGTAACAGATTCTCCATAGGCTTCAGTAGGTCCAGGATCGCTAAATTCAATAACGACATCACCACTTAAAGAATAAATATCATCTAAAACCACCCAGCTGGTTTTGGCATTGTCAATCAGATTAGTATAGGGATCTGCAGATAAATCAGGATATGATACACTCTCCATCATCGTTGTAAGTAAAAGATCTTCACCCTGATGATATCTTGTAAATGGAGTAATTGGTATCATGGTTTCCTTTTCATAAGCCCTAAACCAAAAAGCATATTCTTCATTATCATTTTGAAAAGCACGTACCAACACTTTATAATTCCCCTCAGCAAAGTTACAGGTGTACCTTGACCAAGCACCACTTCTATTGAAAACTCCACGATTCAAATGTCCAGTTAATACACCACCAAAATTTGGACTTAATCTTGCTGCATTGTCAGAATCAGTAAGTGTTTTACTTTCAAGTGCAGCGGCTTCTGTCCGGTAAAAAGCTGTACCAGGAGGAGATCCAGTCCTACCTGTCCCTTGCCCTGCTACCAGTTCTCCAGAAGGGTCTTCTCCAGCACGTTTTAGTGTATCAACCTCTCCAATATCATATGCCCAAAAAGGTATTCCCCCAAAAGCTACTTTCTTTTGCTCGTAAGCACTTCCAACCGTAAAGTTAGCTGCGTTATCAGTACCAAAAGTCCATGGTGTTTCATGCCAGGGTTGCCCCTTATACTGAGCAAAAGTACTTGTTGCAATGAAAATCATTAGTATAAAAAGTAAATTTCGTTTCATAATAAATAGGTTTTAGTTTAACATTTTATGCTGCATAATTATTAATTTTCATGCTGAATTGTATCTTAAAGATATCAAGATAAAAGAGTCATATTAATTTTATCTTAATTATTACTTAATGTGAAAAATCATCCTTAAGAAATGTCTGACTCATAAGCCATCTGTTAAAAGTAAATTTCCTCAAATGAAAATAATATGTGCAAATTGTAAAAGGATCAAGCAAGAAAAATAAATACATCCAGAAAGCTTTTCTGAACGGAAAAGAAATTAACACGCCATTCTTTACACATGAAGATTTAATGTCGGGCAGAACTTTAAAGTTAATAATGGATGAAAAACCAAATAAAGAATGGGTATTGATGGGACTCCTCCTTTTAAATAATTAGGAAAAGTTGCTGGTTACTACTATATAACATGAACTGTTATATTAAATTCAAAATTGCGGCTCTTTGGCCCGTACACTGGACTGGTTGCTTGTTGCTGGTAAAACCAAAAACCAGAAACTAGTAACCAGCAACCAGCAACTATACTTTAGACAACGCCAAGGCATATGCCCCCAAAGAAATAGCCTTACTGGCACCAATCTTCGTTGTAGCAATTCCTAAGCGAGGTACAGGATCATAAACAGCCACTTTATCGCTATCTGGAATTTTCAACTCTTTTGACTGATCTTTGTAAAAATCAGAGCTTAGGATCTCATCGTCAAGATTATATATTTTCTGAACAAGCCTTGGAAGCGGCTCTCCATTATAGGGCATAAAATCCGAATTTAGCTCTTTAAAAACTGCAGGCATATAAAATTCAGCAGCACCGGTTATACCACCTCCAATTACTATAATTCCATCAATAAAAGTTAACAGATTAGCTATTACGTCCCCAAGAGCTGTTCCGATAGCTTCATAAGCCCTAATAGCAGCTTCAGAATCACCTTCTTTTGTTCCTTTTGCAATATCATAGATATCTTTTGGAGAAAGTGAATTAGGATAATCTATTCCGGCTTCCTTAGCATAAACCCTTTGAACCGCACGAATACTTACCACATCTGCAGAATTCACTCCAGGAGATTTGCTGTTACTGAATAACCATATTTCCCCTGCGGTCGAATTATCCCCAATAAAAAGTTCATTATTCCTTACAATTCCACCTCCGAAACCTGTTCCCAGGGTTATACCCACAAGATTTTTATACTGTTTTGGGCTCCCTGCTTTCTTTAGCTGAGCATTAATTTCCGGTAATACTCCTCCAAGAGCCTCACCATAAGCATATAAGTCACCATCATTATTTATATAAACGGGCATCTGAAAATATTCCTCCAATATACCTCCCAGGGGTACTCCTCCCCTAAATGCTGGCAAATTGTTTAAGTCACCTATGATTCCATTCGGGTAATCGGCCGGACCTGGAAAGGCAAAGCTAATGGCAACTGGCACGTCTTTCAATTCAGATTTTAATTCATCAAATCCACTTTTAATAGTTTCTATGCATAAATTCAAATTATGAGCATTTGAAGGCTTGGTAATTTCCTTACCAATGGCTTCTCCTTTTTGAAGGGCCGAGAATACAAAATTGGTTCCTCCTGCATCAAGGGTCAATACAATTCTCTCATCTGAGTATATATCCATTGCTTATTTTTTGGCTGGTTTAAATGCAATAATAAGAATAAATAACATACATAATGCCGGAACAAGGAATCCTGCCATCAGCCCAAATAAATCTGCCACTATACCGAATAAAACAGGCACAAATGCTCCACCAATAATAGCCGTAACCATCAAACCAGATATCTCATTACTTCTATCAGGATAAGCATCAACTGTAATGGAAAAAATCAGAGGGAAAATATTTGCAAAGCCAAGTCCAATAATGAATATAAACACAAATGCAAAAATCTCATCAGGAGCTATAAAAAGTCCGCCAATACCCAGAATTGAAATTATACTCGTTATTATAAGAAACTTTTTAGGGGATAACCAGTCCAGGATAACACCACCAAGAAACCTTCCTGTCATTAATGCAATAAAAAAGAATAAGGTCCCAAATAAACCCTTTTCCTTAATGTCAAAATCGAAATTCGATGCAAGATAATTCGGAAGCTTTGCACTCATACTTACTTCAGATCCAACATATACAAATATTCCAACAACCATTAAAGCGACAAAGGGATTTTTCATTAAGCTCATACATGATTTCAGGCTGGCTGGCTTTTCTTTCTCTTCACTTTGCTTTTCTTCTACTTTTGTGAACCACAGATAAAAAATAACTATAAGTATTATCACTCCATAAATAGGAAACAATAACTTCCAATCCATTCCCCAATATCTTGCTGCTAAAATGGGTATTAATGAGCCCGAGAGGGAACCAATTGCTTTTACAAATTGTCCATATGATAAGTTCCTGGAATATTTCCCTTCAGGTGAAACATCTCTCATAATAGGATTTCCTGCAACCTGTAACATGGTAGCTCCTGTTCCCAGAAACAGTAAACCTCCAAGTATTAAAACAAATGATGAATAATTTCCAAGTATTGGCAAAGCCATACCTATAAAAGCAGCAATCAAACCAATTTTCAATATATGTTTTCTGCCTTTTCTATCCTGATAAATCCCCATTGGAACTGATAGTATGCCAAACATAATGAATGCCATAAAGGTTACCAGTCCGGCCTGAAAATTATTCAGACTAAAATCTGCTTGCAACTGACTCGTTAAAGGTCCGGATACATCTCCAAATCCCATTACAAGAAACGCAAGAAAAATAACTGTTGATTTCGGAAGCTTAAAATTCATCGTGGCTGTTTTAATTAATAATTTTTTCAGTGGACTAATATAATTTTATATCATTAAATAGTGATTAATATTTTATTAACGCCAAAGTGCTTTGAGATTCAAGAAGAAATATTTATGAAAAACTCCTGATAAAAATATATCTTTGATTATATCAACTATTAATATTATGACATACCTTAAAAAGCTCATAGATAACCACATTTACATACAAGAGAAAAGTTCCACTTCACTTTTATTTATTGCAGTATTAGTATTATTCTCTATTCAATCATGCACACAAAATGCATTTGAGAAAAAGAAAATTGTATATGTAAATTCATATCACCGGGGCCATCCCTCTAGCGATGAGATTATGGACGGAATTATTGATAGTTTTCCTGCGGACAGTTTTGAATTACAAAGTTATATAATGGATACAAAGCGAAACCCTTCACAAGAATCTATCGAAAATATAGCTGCCAAATTATTCGATTCCATCTTATTCATTAATCCCGATATCTTAATTGTGTCTGATGATAACGCAGTTAAATATCTGGTTGAACCCTATTTTCAGGAAAGCAATATTCCAATAGTATTTTGTGGCATAAACTGGTCCGCTCAGGAATATAATCTACCAGAAAATAAAATCACAGGTATGCTTGAAATACTACCTCTAGCTGATTTATTGCTGTCTATGCGATCTTATTATCCATCCATGGAAAACTTACTTGTACTAAACGAGAATACTACTACTTCAAGGAAGGAGAAATTATTGCTTGATACTTTATTTTATAATGCAGGGGTTAAAGCCTCATATGAATTAGTGAACAATTTTGAGCAATGGAAATTAATATTCAAAGATGGGAATCAATTATACGATATCATTTACATTTCCACAAATGGAGCAATCAAGGGCTGGAACCAAGATGAAGCTGTAGATTTTGTATGTAAAAACATAAAAGTACCTGTAGTTACATGTGAAGACTTTATGATGCCTTATGCTGTATTTGGTCTGACAAAAGTAGCCCGGGAACAAGGGATTTGGGCGGCAGGGATTGCAAAGGAAATATTGCAAGGAGGTAGTCCGGCTGATTTTCCTCTTACAAGAAATATATTATCCGCAGCATGGTTAAATACAAGTCTTTCTGAAAAAATTGGTTTCAAACCTGATTCAATATTGTTGAATAATTCAAGGATAGTGAAGAATTGAATTTCAGGTAATCAACAAAATTTTTATTTCTAACTATTTTCACTATATTGCATTAGAACATTTCTAATAATCAAAAAATGAGCAAAACAAAATACGAACTTGAATATACATTAAATACATCCCCTAAAGTACTTTTCGAAAGGCTTAGCACACCAAGTGGACTGGCTGAATGGTTTGCCGATGATGTCAATATGGTTGATAGTATTTATACATTTGAATGGGAAGGCTCTGAGCAAAAAGCTGAACTTTTACAGAAAAAAGAACTGAGATTTGCAAGATTCCGGTGGCTCGATGATGATGATGAAGAATATTTTGAATTCAGGATCAGACAGGATGAACTTACCGGTGATGTAGCTTTACTTATTGTCGATTTTGCCATGGAGGATGAAAAAAGCGATGCAGTTGATTTATGGGACAGTCAGATATCAGAGCTGAAACATGCAATTGGATTGTGAGTCTATCATAAAATATTTTAGCTTTGTCATCGTTTAAAACAGTAGGAAAAACGTATAGGTGAAAAAGCTTTATAATTTAACAATCAAATCTTTTCTCGGCCCTTTTATACTAACATTTTTTATTGTAGTATTTGTGCTGTTAATGCAGTTTTTATGGAAATACATCGATGATCTTGTTGGAAAAGGTCTCGAATTTTCTGTCATCTCCGAACTTTTAATGTACACCTCATCAAGCCTGGTTCCTATGGCTCTTCCTCTGGCTGTTTTATTGTCTTCCATAATGACATTCGGCAATATGGCTGAATACAACGAATTACTTGCTCTTAAATCTGCCGGAATTTCTCTACAGAAGATTATGGCTCCTGTAATGATTGTAGCTCTTATAATAACTTTTGCTGCCTTTGAATTCAATAACAATGTACTTCCTTACTCAAACCTGAAGATGAGATCCTTACTTTACGATATCCAAAGGCAAAATCCGGATCTGCAAATTAAACCAGGTGTATTCGACAACAGTTTGAACGGTTATAGCATCAGAATAGAGGACAAAGATCCCAGAACAAATTTATTAAAGAATATTAGGATATATGATCATACTGATCGTTTGGGAAATATTATTGTAACGACAGCCGACTCTGGTTATATGAGAATGACTCAGGATGAGAGATATTTAGTAATGACTTTATATAGTGGACAGTCCTATGCGGAAATGCAGAAAAAACAAAAAAACAGATCTCGGAAAAAAACCTATCCCCACAGACGTGATACATTTAAAAAACAAGAGGTCCTGATTGAACTTACTGATTTTGGACTTCAAAGAACCGATGAAAATCTTTTCAAGAGTTCATACCAGATGATGAATCTTCAACAATTGTTATTTATAGAGGATTCCCTTAAAAAAGAAATATTCAGAGGTCAAATTACTCTGAATAAAACCTTAGATAAAAGCAGTTATTACAAAAATAAAAACTATCTGAAAAAGATCGTTGTTCAAAAAGATAGCACTCAAATTGACAGTATTCAAGCCGATAGTCCGGAAATACATTTTTTTAATCCCGATTCACTTTTTTTAGATTATAGCGCAAGCAAAAAGAACAAGATTCTTAAACAATCAATAAGTCTGGCAAGAACTACTATGAACTTTGTGAATAATACACATATTAATATTGATAATAAAGTAAGAAGACTTCGAAAGTATGAGATTGAGAAACATAGAAAGTTTACCCTTTCTCTCGCTTGTCTGATATTCTTTTTTATTGGAGCGCCTCTAGGTGCAATTATCAGAAAAGGAGGTTTAGGAATGCCTGTAGTTGTCTCTGTTTTATTTTTTCTTCT
>JAGLSB010000120.1 GCA_023135955.1 Bacteroidales bacterium
TAATGTTACAGCTGCTTTTACCGGAGCAGATTTTGAAATTTCTTCTTACACTCAAACAACTGCAAGAGTAGAGTGGAAGCCAGATTTTTGGACAGCTGGTGATGTTGGTTTAGAAGACGCAGAACTTATGCGTTCACCTGATATTAGCAGCGTTATAGCTGAAATTGTTGCAATTGAAGGATGGGCTGCAGGAAATGGTGTATTGATAATGGCACAAGACCCTGATCAGGTTGACAAAATGCACAGGGAAGCCGAATCATGGGATGGTGCCACGGATGATAATGCTGGTGTAGGCAAACCTACTTTGAATGTTACCTATGTTGTATATCCTGCTTCTGTTGATGCAGGTGCTGAATTTGCAAATACAATTTTTCCAAATCCAACAGAAGGTCTTGTTACAATTGTAAATCCTTCTACAGACAAATTTAGTTATTCAATTTATTCTGTTACTGGAAAAATGATTGCAAGCCGTGATAATCTTTCAGGTACAGAGATTAATGTTGATATGACAGATTTTGCAAAAGGAATGTATTTAGTTGATGTAAGATCAGCTAATAAATCTGAAGTACACAAGCTTATGGTAAAGTAATTTACTGAAGTTTTTTGATATAAATTAACCCGGAGATTATAGGCTTCGGGTTTTTTTATGTTTAAAAGGGGTTGGTTGCTCCTGCTTTTCGAAAGAGACAAGATTGCTTCGCCTTCTTCATCGTCATACTTATTGCAAAGGAACACAGCAACTGCAAGGGATACGAGATTGCTTCGCCTCCTTCTTTGGCATGCTTAATGCAAAGGAATACAGCAACTGCAAGGGATACGAGATTGCTTCGCCTCCTTCGTCGTCTCGCAATGACGATTCTCACTCGAGAGTAGGGGATAAATAAGTTGGCGGCAAAGCCGCCAACTTATTTATCCCACCCTGATGACAAAGCTAGGTCATTGCGAAGGAGCCCGAGGAACGAGGGCGACAGAAGCAATCTCGTACTCATCCAAAGTAATGCGCGTTGTTAGAAAGAAGCCCGAGGAACGAGGGCGAC
>JAGLSB010000121.1 GCA_023135955.1 Bacteroidales bacterium
GTATTAGTTTTGTTTGTTGAGCAAGAAATAAGACCAACCGATGCAAGAAATAATGTAATAGTTTTCATATTTTTAAAAATTAATCAAATTACCCGGTTAAAATATATATTATATTATTATATCCTACTATTTATGTGGATTATAGTTAAAATTTATATTCATACCTTATTTTTTTTGTCCTCTTGCCTGACAAAAAGATAATTAATGAAAATCCAAAACCAAATCTTCCAGCTACAAATCTTTTAGCAGTTTATTTGCGAAATTTTGGATGCACTTTAATAATGATTCCTATGGCAGAAATGTCTTCATCTTAATACTGAATTCGTGAGATATGATCACGGATTAATGTATAATTAGTAGAATATTAAGCAAATCAGAATAATTTAGCAGAGAGAAGTATTAATCAAATAAAACCTGTATCATTTTATTATCAATCATCATGACACCTAACATCAATAAGAAAGGTATAGTAAAAATTCTTCCCCTTTTCATTTTTACTTCCATACCAATCCTAAGTTTTAGTACCGATAGTGAAACTGAGAGACCTCCTAACCTGCTTATCATTATGACCGATCAGCAGCGTTATGATGCCTTAAGCTATGCTGGAAATACCATATTAAAAACACCAAATATGGACCGCATTGCAAAAGAAGGTGTTTGGTTTAAAAATGCACACACACCTTGCGCAGTTTGTGCTCCTGCAAGAGCCTCAATGTTTACAGGACGAACAGTAGAGAATACCGGGGTCATTAGTAATAGCGAAGCCTATGATACTGAAACCCCGGGGATTATGACCATGCAGACTTATGATGAGATTCTGGCTGACAATGGTTATACCTGTGAATATTATGGGAAATGGCATTCTCCTCCTTCACACGGAAGAATATATAAGAACCCTGTAACTGCTACCACTACGACTGAGTTGGGCCCAAGTATGAAAAAACACTATCTGAACTTTCTTGACCCTTTATTCCCAAAGAAAGATCTTCAGGAAGGTGAGTTTTATGATACTTATACTCTGAGACCTTACCTTGCTAATCCGATTGATTCAAGATATGATCTTGCAAGCAGAGGCGAAGATACAAGTGAAAAACCCGGGCAATCAGATATACATGGTGTTACTTCCATTCCGGTAAAATATCATATCTCGGCTCATGAGGCAGGTGAAACCCTTGAGGCCCTGGAAAGATTAAAGGATTCCACATTTAGCCTTACATGTTCTTTTCATCATCCTCATCCACCATTCCTGGCTACAGAGACCTATATAAATATGTTTCCTCCTGATAGTATGATAATTCCTGAAAGTATAAATGATGATATGTCAAATTCTCCATATCTGAGTATTAAAAATGGTTTCAGCCCAATGTATTCAGACCCGGAGAAAATCAAATATTTTATTTCTGAATATTATGCACTGGTAAAGGAAATTGACGATCATATAGGAGAAATTCTGGATAAACTTGACAGTCTGGGATTGACAGATAATACCTTGGTGATTTTTATGAGTGATCATGGTGAAATGATGGGATCTCATGGAATGCGTACCAAAAATGTATTCTACGAAGAATCGTCGCATATTCCTCTGATGATGAGATTTCCAGGCAGAATTGAACCCGGGACAAAAGTAGATTCTTATATTTCCACATTGAATGTATTTGCAACAATCTTTGACTACTTCGAGATGCCTCACCAGGAATCAGATGGTTTCAGCTTAAAGGGATTGATTGAAGGAACAGACGAGAAAAACGGGAAGTATGTTGTTACAGAATGGTTAAGCAGTTTAACAACAAAGCCTTCACATATGGTTATCAAAGATGGATGGAAGTTAATGATCCCCGATTCTTCAGCAACGGATGTAATGAAGGCTTTATACAATCTTAATGATGATCCTTTTGAAATGAATAATTTATTGGGGAATAACCCGGATGCATACAAGTATCAAGCAAAAGTTGCAGAGCTTGAATACTGTTTCGTTGAATGGTTAATGAATAGCAGAGGAATAGCTTTTCCGGCAGTTAGCAATAGTCAGCTTCAAAACAAAAAAGAGATAAGTGTTTTCCCTAATCCTGCAAACGATGAGGTCAGTATTCGGGTTGCCACCAATCTACTTCCTGCCACTATTGAATTACTAAGTCTGGATGGCAGGGTTATATTACAAGAGAGTATCCATAGTGAATATACCTCCTTCTCTGTTTCAAATATAGATCAGGGAATCTATATCCATAGGTTTATAGGGACAGAAAAGCAAGTGAATACAGGAAGGCTTTGGATAGAATAGTTGATGAACTAGCCTTTACAGAAGAAAAAATAATGTTCGAAAACTGGATGACAGTAAGTTTTGAATTCACAGACGAGCAGATGGTTCTTGATGATTGGATGACAGAGAATTTTAATACAGAAGATATATTTACAGAAGAAGAATTCCAATTCGAAGATTGGATGTTTGATCTGACAAAATAAGGTTTTTTTAGGTTTAAGTGATTATAAAGGAGAGGCGATTCCGGGGAGGGAATCCTCTTCTTTCGTTTTAGGGAATCTGGAAAATGATTCATCTTAATATAACTTACTCAAAATGACAAGAACTCATCCGGGGAGATAGCTTCGGGTGTAATCTTGATTTTATAAAATGCTCCTTTATACCAATGCACTTTGTTTTGCCTTACGCCAATTGATGTATTTGCATCAGTAAAAGGAGTAAACTGAATTTTTTCTTTGAACTCTTTTTTACCATTTAAAAAAACTTCTAACTCACCATTTTTGTTAACAAGTGCGAAGTTGTACCATTTACCAAGTGGATTAAGTTTTGTAGAATCTATCATCGCTAATTTTACTTCTCCATTTTGAATATATGCATCAAGATACCAATATCCATCAGTTGTGAGCCTGGTCTCAAACATTAATCTTTCACCATGTATTTCTCCCATATGCAAAAAGCGTTGTTCGCTAAGACCATCTTTATCAGGACGCATGACAACCTCAATCGTGAATTCCTTTAAAACTAACTTGAGCACTTATGTGCGATGTGCTTCCCAGAAAGCACAGGAACAAAAAGGATATTGCTTTTTTCATTTCAAGTAGAAAATGTGTTAGAAATTAAGAACGCACCTATCCATATTAGGACAGAGTAACTGTTGTATGGATAGGTTTTATGTAACAAATAAAACCTACTAAAGATGAATTTAGATAAAGATAGCACATTAAAAACATTATATTTTGTTGGTGCATTATATAGAATATCAATGAGAGAAACTCCAAATCAGCAAGGTACAATTGATGAAATAAAACAATTAATTTCAAAAAAGATCGAATATGATAAGAAATATATGAGATTCTTGGAATTAGATTCTTCTTTTAAGTTTACAGATAACGAATTATTTTTTCTTATTGATATGTTTTACAATGAAGGTATTTTGGGGAAATGGGAGTCAAATGGAGAGACTTTTAAGTTACAATGCGATGTTCATTTTGAACAGATAATTCATGAAAAACTGTCTCAGGGGATTTTAACGTCAACTTTATCTGATAATGTTTTAAATTCAACTGTTCTGGATTTAGGATAATGTAGGCTTTTAATGAAAGTGTATTTATTGCGCTCTCCAATAATTTGTGAATTAGTGATGCCAAAAGAGTTTGAGAGAATAACGGTTATAGGGAAATTCTCGGTGTAAACGGTGAATTTCTCGCCTACTTTGGAAATTGATATGGGTATATTAGTAGATAATTTAGTCATAATTATTAGGGATTGGTTAATAACAATAAAACTACAGATTCATAATATCTTATTCAAATATAGGAAATTATGATTTAATAAAAAGAGTTAAATTAGTGGTTGAATCAAAAAAATAACCACTAATGGAAACAAAAACAAAGAGCAGCTATCAAAAAGGAAAAGAGTTTGAAGATAAATTTGCTAAATATTTAAAGACTGAAATGAAATACGATAGAGTTAAAACGAGATCGCAAATTAATGCTGCTCAGAATAGCAGAGGTAGCAATATTGATATTATTGGGGAGCGTCCAAGCGAAAAAGGAAAGCGAATTAAAAAGATAGGAAATTATTACATAATAATATCTATAGCCTTATATGCGATTGGCTTTATAGTTGGCTATAATAATAATTGGAATGGAGATTTATATTTAA
>JAGLSB010000122.1 GCA_023135955.1 Bacteroidales bacterium
ACCACTCAACCACTCAACTACTCAACCACTCAACTACTTCCCTCAATATTCCGGTGTAAAATTCATATTATAAAACGCAAATGCCCATCTATCGGCATATTCATCAATGGTTTTTGAAATTGGTTTACCTGCTCCATGTCCGGCATCTGTTTCTATCCGGATAACCACAGGATTCTTTCCTTTATATTTTTCCTGAAGTGTAGCTATATATTTAAATGAATGTGCCGGAACAACTCTGTCATCATGATCTGCAGTAGTAACAAATACAGCAGGATAATCGGCCGTTTCACTAATATTATGCATTGGAGAATAATTTTTCAGATAAAGAAATTGTTCTTCATTTTCACTAGAGCCATAATCGCTTACCCAATAATGTCCTATAGTAAATTTATGAAACCGAAGCATATCCATAACACCCACAGCAGGCAGGGCAACTGCAAATAAGTCGGGTCGCTGGTTGGTAACTGCTCCAACCAGTAGTCCACCATTAGATCCCCCCAAAATTGAAAGCCGTTTTGAAGAAGTATATTTATTATCGATAAGATATTCCCCCGCTGCAATAAAATCATCAAAAACATTCTGTTTATTGAGGATCGTTCCTGCTTCATGCCACTTTTCACCATATTCTCCACCGCCTCTTATGTTAGCAAGAGCCAATACACCGTCATTTTCTAACCAGATAAGGTTTGTAACCTTGAAAGAAGGCGTGTAGGTGATATTAAATCCACCATAACCGTACAATAATGTAGGTCGCTTGCCGTCAAGCTTAAGACCCTTTTTATGAAACACGAACATAGGAACTGTTGTTCCATCCTTACTTTCATAGAAAATTTGTTCTGTTACATAATTATCGACGTCGAAATCTACTTCCGGACGAAAGATAAGTTCTGACTTATTGGATTCTGTATCATAGCTATATACTTCATTTGGAACATTAAAAGAAGTGAAAGAGTAAAATACTTCACTACCTTTTTCCTTTGAAGAAAGACCTGCTAAAGTACCTATTCCGGGTAATTCAAGTTCACTTATTAATTGACCATCTCTGGAATAAATTTCAACCAGACTTCTTGCATCTTTTTCATATTCCAGAATGAGTTTTCCATCGGCAAAACTACATGATTTGAGAACCTGATTCTGATTTTCCGGTACAACATCCACCCAATTTTCTCTAGAGCTATTTTTTGGATCAATTGTCATCAATTTATACATTGGAGCCTCATCGTTTGTGAGAAAATATAATTTTCCATCCATAGCTTCTATAAAAGCATAGTCGTTTTCAAAATTATCGACTACTTTTTGAATTTT
>JAGLSB010000123.1 GCA_023135955.1 Bacteroidales bacterium
TTCCTTAAAAATCTACAGATTATTATATGCGTTGACCCTGTTTTTAAGATATTTTTATCATTTTCATTTTTGAAAATCGTTAATAATTAGCTTTATTTGTCAAATATTTACAAAAATTTATAAGAATATGATCATTGAAAGCAATAAAGTAGTTTCTATTATCTATGAATTAAGAAAAGACAATAATAATGGTGAGGTTATTGAAAATTTGAATGCAGATAATCCCTTGATCTTTTTATACGGTTCTGGAAATCTTCTTCCAAAATTTGAAGAAAATCTCAACGGACTCAAAAAGGAAGATGAATTCTCCTTTATGTTAAAAACAGATGAGGCATATGGTGCCTTACAAGATAATGCTTTGGTTGATGTTCCTCTCGATGTATTCAAAGTTGACGGACAAATGGATCAAACTATGGTAAAAGTAGGTAATTCAATTCCTATGTTAGATAATGAGGGTCGTAGACTGAATGGTATTGTTATTAGCATTGGGGAAGAAACAGTTAAAATGGATTTTAATCATCCAATGGCTGGTGCCGACCTGTTCTTTAAGGGTAAGGTTACCGATATTCGTGAAGCAAACGAAGATGAGCTGAAACATGGTCATATCCACTCTTCTGGAAGTTGTTCTAATTGTAATGATGATGGCTGCAGCAGTAGCGGAAGTAACCAGCATTAAGAATTAAAAAAGGAGGGCCACACCCTCCTTTTCTTTTCTTTTCTTTTATTTTATTCTATTTTAAACTTATCCGCGTCTTTCCATACTGGAAATTTCTTTCTGAATTTCTCTAAGCTTTCTGTATCAATTGTTACTGTTTCCACATTTTCCTCGTTCCCCAAATCAGAAATAATTTTCCCTTTTGGATCTACTAACAGGGAATTTCCAATATATTTTACTCCTTCCCCATCAGATCCCACTCTATTAATACCGGCAACATAGCATTGATTTTCAATGGCCCGGGCTTTCAATAAATTCTTCCAAACGTAATCGCGACTAGCAGGCCAGTTTGAATGATAGCATAAAAGGTCAAAACCATCTTTATTCCTGCTCCACACAGGAAAACGAAGATCATAACATATAAGAGGGAATATTTTTATATTCCTGTAATTGATCAAAACCTGATCGCTTCCCTGATTGAAATGCTTATCTTCATCTCCCATCCTGAAAAGATGTCTTTTATCATAATGCCAGGTCTTTTCTCCTGGTTCTACAAATAAAAGTCGATTATAGTATTTTCCCTTTTCTTTAATAATCAGACTTCCTGAGATTGCAAGCTTCATTTCATTTGCAAGATCTTTCATCCATTTATGACTTGGCCCATTTAGAGATTCTGCAAAATCCTTTGATTTCATTGTAAATCCTGTGGTAAACATCTCAGGAAGTAATACAATATCAGAGCCAGTTGCAAATTCTTTGATAAGATGATATAGATGATTTCGATTTCTTTCTACATTTTCCCAATAGAGATCGGCTTGTATTATAGTAATTTTCATAAATCAGAATAATGTGCTTTTTAATTTCATTCTTATTCTGTATCCTATTCCTTTTCAAGAGAAGTACTGTATTCATTAAGAATAGCAGAATACATAGGCAGATAATAATTATGAAAAAACTGAGATGGACTGTTTCCCCTCATGCTACAACCTAAATGCACAAGATTATTTAGCATTCTAACTTTGGAACAGCCCAGAAATACACTTTGTTTAGAGAAATCGCCAGCGAAAAAATACTGATGCTGATTTGCCAAAGAAATTGCCGCCGGAGATCCGCATTCTAAACCGCTATTCATAACTATCTGCTTACCTTCTTCATTAAGATTAAGGGCAAATCTACTAATTACATCGTTCTTTCCTTCATAAACTATCTGAAACCAACCGGTAAAAGGTATAATTTCTTTTACATTATAAAATGAAGCTAGATCAGAATTTGTAATGATACTTGGAAACTCCTTCGTCATATACTGATCGGCAGGTAAAACAAGTATTCTTGATTGTTTCTCATTAATCAGAACTATACCTGAGCCAGTGAATGTCCAATCATTTCCGGTATAATCACTATAGATTCCTATCCATTTATCGTCAAGAACTTTAGAAATTTTTTCCTTATCTAAATTTCGCATAAATTTCCCCTTCCAATGTACACTATATACATCGAGAAACTGTTCAGTATTGAATCTTACCAAATCTTCAGTTGGTTCTGAAAAAAAGTTATATTCAGCAATAATTAGCTTTCCTTCATCGGACATTTCCTTTAACAGAAGGTAGTCGGATTGAT
>JAGLSB010000124.1 GCA_023135955.1 Bacteroidales bacterium
TCCCCATGTTTACTCCGAGGTTGTTTTTCCCATTTTGATAAGATTTATCAAACCAAATAATTTCAATAATTTTCTCAGATGATATTCCTTTATCGTCTTTTATAGTATTAAGAAATATCAACAAGAAAAGCTCTTTCAGCAAGGGAGTAAAATCCTTTGTGATATCCTCAGTATTTTTATTAAAAACCTGAAAGCCACCAAAAAAGTGAAAAGAATTTTTATTTATGTTTTCAGAGCCTTCATAAATATTTTCACTGCTAAATTCACGCAAGGAATCAAATTTAGTATCCTTATTCTGAATTTCTTTGATTCTGGAACCAGTTTTTATCTTTACTTTTCTCAGAATATAGAAAAAACCGGAAAATAAAATCAGGATAGCAAGAACCCAATACAAAATAGAAAAATTAAATTTCTCTTCTTCTTTAAAAACTTTAGACGGATTGGGAGGGGATTTAACAGAATATAGATTAATCCTGGTATTTTCATTCTCATCAGATAAAGTAGTAACCACATATAATTCATTCAAATCCTGAAAAAAATAGATATCAGAATAGGAATGAATGTCATGAAAAAGATAGGGGATTGAATCGGCCAAATATTCAATACCCGGCTTATTCAAGTATCCCTTTATTAGTTGCAAATAGCTTTTGTATTTATATTCCTGAAAAATAAGGGTGTAAAAACTACGGTCAGAAGAATCAAAAACAATAGAGTTTGTAAAACTGAAATCCTCTTCAGGAATAGGAAGTTCTCTTATTTTTGTAAAACTCTTTTCTTTCACTGAGAAAGCTATCAAATCATAATAATGCTTGGGATTTAATATTTGTTTCTCAGAAGGACTTCCAAATCCCCCAATAATAAATACAGTGTCATTACCCCCCCCTGCAGCTGCCAAATACCGGGGGTTATAAAGCTCCTTAGAAATATAATCAAGTTCACTAAAAACCTCCTTCTCAATGTCATATTCCCAAATATAATTTTTATAGGTATGCCTGCCATATCCACCAAAAAAGTATAATCTTTGATTCTCACTGTCCAAATACTTATTATGATGCCAGTACTGAGTATAATTAGCTTGTTCAATATGATCCGGAGTAAAATGCTTTTCTTTAAAATCAAAGCTTGATACCATTTTACTATCTATACTCCATATTAATATTGTGTTATCTTTTTTGTTATATACAGCCTGATTTCCTGCGTGAATTTTTGTTGGTAAATCATATATAATTGTATCGGCTGCCCTGTCTAAAACATTGAATATCAGCATTTTCTTATCCCCAATAAGATATAACAATGATTCATCCTGATTTACAGCAGTCAATGTATTTCCCTCAAGATCAAATTCATCTACATTCAGCCAGTACTGATAGTTTGAATTTATCCAATTGGGATTCATTGCTCTCGCTTCCCATTTATTTATTCTGTCATAAGATATTTCTTTTGACAAATCATTTAAGAGCCATTCATATTTAAGCTTATCCCTGCTAAACAATTGCACATTCTTAATGGCCATTGGAGGTACATCCGTAGAAATATTATGATCATAATTGCATACCCCAAAAATAACTTTAACATTCTCCTTCTTCTTAAATTTTAAATTTTCAATGCTGTAGGTGGAATCAGAATTAATTAGCTGTAAGGAATTTTCCTTCAAATTAAATTTCACCTTAATATTGATCCATTGACCCAAATAGGAATCATCATCAAAATTAAAAGAAATATTGGGTGTGCTTCCATCATGAATTAAGCTAAAATTGTCATTCCGTTGATTTCGTGGACTGTAAACAAAATCAAAATTGGGAATATCATCGAAAAACACCCGAAATATATAACCATAAATGAATTTGTTTTTCGGTTCAATCAGAATATCAAAGGATAATTCAAAATCATCATTAAAAGTAAAAGCTCGGTTCGGATTAAGATTTAAACCGGTACGGGAATCCTTCGAAACTTCATGTCCCGAAAATTTCAAGCCATAATTCTGGCTGAAAATCTCAGGAAAGTTGAGAAAAACAATAATTAATAAAATCCAGATTTTGTTATTTGATCTCATTCTAGACCCAAAAATTTCTTATCATACTTCAAGGAATAAATAATGAATACAAAAATATTAAGAATAAATTAATAAATAGTTATTGTGATAAACTTAAATTAGGGCTAAGTTATGATTTAATTATAAATTAAAAATGAACATGCGCAATAACAAATTTCAATTATTTATTAATGTGATTATAACTTATTTAGGAAGTGTCAATATTGCTAGAAATTCAATTGATAAGAAATGAGATTCCTCTAAAACAACATAAATCTGAATACAATTAATAACTTAATCCATATCACAATGAATAATATAAAATCGAAATCTTCGACTTTCCCAATAATTTTGGGTTCAATGGTCCTTGCCGGTTCTTCCTGTGTAAATAACGAATCTGATAAGACTAAAGATCAGCCAAACGTAATTATTATTCTAGCCGATGATCTGGGGTATGGAGATATCTCATTGTATGGTCAGGACAGATACCAAACGACCAATATCGACCAACTGGCAAAAGAGGGTGTAATGCTTACAGACTTTTATGTACCTACACCCTACTCTGCTCCTTCCCGTGCTACCTTATTAACAGGTCGATTCCCTTTACGACATGGTTTGACCAGAAATCCAGCTCCGGATGCAGGAATAGATAGTTTTGGAATTCCAGATACTGAGATTACTCTTGGACATATGTTTCAAGATGCCGGTTATAGCACTAAACTAATAGGAAAATGGCATCTTGGTCACTTGGAAGAATATTTTCCTGTCAAGCATGGTTTTGATGAATATTATGGCATTTTGTATTCTAACGATATGCGACCTGTTCAAATTGTTGAGAATATGGATACAGTCGAATATCCTGTAGATCAGAATCTCCTTACTCAAAAATACACAGCTAAGGCTATTGATTTTATTCAGAAAAATAAAGATAATCCATTCTTCCTTGAACTTGCTCATGCCATGCCTCATAAACCTCTCGGTGCATCTGAAAATTTTTATACACCTGAAACTCCCGATGATCTGTATGACGATGTAATCCGAGAACTTGACTGGTCGACTGGAAGAATTATAGAAGAATTAAAAAATTTAAATATACTTGAAAATACAATTTTCATTTTCATGTCTGACAATGGGCCGTGGTATGGAGGAAGTACAGGCGGGCTTAAAGGAATGAAAGCAAACACCTGGGAAGGAGGCACCAGGGTTCCATTCATTATTAGATATCCAAAAATGCTGCCTCAAAACGAAGTTATAAATGTTCCTTGTTGGTCGGCCGATATATTCCCTACCCTTCTTTCATTAACATCTATTGATCCACCAGCAGATGTTTTCATTGATGGTGAAATTATTACAGACATTTTAAAAGGAAAGCAAACAGATCACAAACCAATATTTACAATGAAAAGTGAAACAATTAAGGCAATCCGACACGGAAAATATAAACTTTTTGTTGATACACCCAGGTTTTACCAACCACCAAAAGATTTAGAAAACTGGGTTGACTGGCGCGGTCCGGACGGAGAAACTATTATTGCGCCTTATGAGCAGCACAACCCTGGTGATTATCCCGGTATCAAACCTGAAAAAATGGAAGGTTCTACTTTCCTGTTCGATCTTGAATCAGATCTTACAGAAATGAAAGATTTATCTGAAGAGTATCCTGAAATAAAAGCAGATTTACTTAAAAAATATAATGAGTTTTTAGAATCGTTGAATTTGTAATCTGATGAATATGAAATATTTAAAAATAATCCCCACATGCCTTGCAATCCTGTTTCTTATCTCATGTGGAGAAACGAAGAAGAAATCTATTGCAGAAAATGACAACACCATTTTTGTTAATACATTTATCGGTACCGGTGGTCATGGCCACACATTTCCAGGAGCAACCATGCCCCACGGTATGGTACAATTAAGTCCTGACACAAGAACTCTCGGATGGGATGCCTGTGCAGGCTATCACTATAGCGACAATTCAATTCTAGGTTTTTCACACACCCATTTAAGTGGTACCGGAATAGGTGACTATGGTGATATACTTTTCATGCCTTATACCGGAGATGTTTCAGCACTACCTGGCAGTCCGGAGAATCCGGATGAAGGATACCGATCCCGGTTTAATCATTCAAGCGAGGTGTCAAGTCCGGGATATTATTCTGTTGCCCTACTCGATTATAACATAAAAGCTGAATTAACTGCCTCAAAAAGAGCAGGATTTCATCGATATACTTTTCCTGAAAGTAATAAATCAGGAATTATTATCGACTTGGCACATACTATTCACGGACATAGAAATCCGGTAAATGAGATCAGGGTTATCAGCGATACTGAAATTGAAGGATATAAAAGAACAAGAGGATGGGCACAAAATCATCATGTTTATTTCTATGCAAAATTTAATAAGTCCTTTCAGTATGAATTATATGAAAATGGTAAACCAGCTAATCAGAAAAACAGCCTGAATACAACAAATACACAGATAGGTTTGAGTTTTGAAACAGGGAAAGATGAAGAAGTACTGGCAAAAGTAGGAATCTCATCGGTAGATTATAAAGGAGCACGAAATAATCTGAACGAAGAAATTAAGGATTGGGATTTCGAAGAGATTAAGCAGCTCGCACATGAAGAATGGAGAGAGACTCTTAGCAAAATTAATATTGAAGGTGGTAGTTTTGATGAAAAGGTAATCTTTTATACAGGATTATATCATAGCAACCTGGCTCCCTATCTTTTTACAGATATAGATGGAAGATACAGAGGAATGGATCAAAAGATACATCATTCAGATGGAGAAAATATTTATACCGTATTTTCGATATGGGATACATATAGAGCTTTTCATCCCCTTCTAAACATTATTCAACCTTCTTTTAATAATGACTTGATTAAATCCTTACTAACTAAATATGATCAAGGTGGAATTTTACCCAAATGGGAACTAGCTGCAAATTATACCGGTACTATGATTGGTTATCATGCGATTTCGGTTATTGCAGATGCCTATTTAAAAGGTATCAGAGATTTTGATATTGAGAAGGCATATCGGGCAATGATAGAATCATCTCATTATGATACTACCGGAATTTTCTTCCCCTCTGAAAGAGTGAAAGAGAAATTAATGCCTATGGCTCGTCACTATAATGATGAATTAGGCTTCATACCTAACAACCTGGAGAATGAATCAGTCTCAAAAGCATTGGAATATGCCTACAATGACTGGTGCATTGCTCAAATGGCAAAGGAACTGGGTAAAGAAGAAGATTATAAGACCTATATTAAAAGATCGACAAGATATCGCGAATATTATGATAAGAGTACTGGTTTTATGCGAGGAAAAAACGATGACGGAAGCTGGAGAACTCCTTTTAATCCAAGATTCTCAGAACATCGCAACGATGCTTATACTGAAGGAAATGCATTTCAATGGACATGGTATGTACCCCACGATGTGAGTGGTTTAATGGATATTATGGGAGGGGAAGAATCTTTCCTTAATAATCTGGATACCCTTTTTAATACAAGCTCGGATATAGAAGGCGATAATGCATCAAGTGATATTTCCGGATTAATTGGCCAATATGCTCACGGAAATGAACCCAGTCATCATATCATTTTCATGTATAATGAAGCTGGTGAAGCATGGAAAACCCAGAAGTATGCCGACAGTATTATGAACTCATTATATTTTAACGATCCTAATGGATTATCGGGAAATGAGGACTGTGGACAAATGTCTGCATGGTATGTAATGAATGCAATGGGAATCTATTCCATTTGTCCGGGTGATACTAAATATTCAATAGGTCGACCCTTGTTCGATAAGCTGACTGTACAGTTGGAAAACGGAAATGAATTTGTTGTTAAAACAATAAACAACAGCCGAAGTAATCTATATATTCAAAAAGCTAGCTTAAACGGAGAAAACCTAGACAAGGCAAGCATCTCTCACAGTGATATCATGATTGGGGGAATACTGGAATTTGAAATGGGTAATACTCCGAATAAAAATTGGGGTTCAAACAATTAAAAAATAAAAATGAAAAAATTAGCAATTCTTATTACATCTGCATTATTTTTTTTCTCATTCACATCTTTTGCCCAGACAAAGCATGGCAAAACTACACAATATCCTAGTTATAAAGGATTAACAATGTGTGGATATCAAGGTTGGTTCCGTGCTCCGGGAGATGGCTCTGGAAAAGAATGGGGACATTACGGACGTGATGGAAAGTTTGACAAAGATCACAATACAATAGATTTCTGGCCTGAGGTATCTGAATATGAAAAAGTGTATGATACCAAATTCAAGTATCCTGACGGAAGTCCGGCTCAGGTTTTCAGTTCAGTGGACAAATCGACTACAGATCTACATTTTAGATGGATGAAAGAATATGGTGTTGATGGTGTTTTTATGCAACGTTTCTTCGGCGTTACGCGAGATAAAAACATAAATAAATCATCCAATATCATTTTAAAGAATGCTCTTGACGCATCGAACAAATACGGCAGGGCTATTGCAGTAATGTATGACTTGTCCGGATTGAAGGCTAGTGGAGAAGATTGCTCTTCAGTTATTGAGGACTGGAAGAGTCTGGTTGATGAATTAAAAGTTACCGACCAGGGTGAAAACCAAAATTACTTATTTCATAATGGGAAACCTCTCGTTGCAATCTGGGGATTGGGCTTCCCTGACAGGCCATATAATATAAGAGAAATAGGAATTAACCGCTTAATCGACTTCCTGAAAAATGATCCTGTATATGGTGGATGCTCTGTGATGTTGGGTGTACCTACATACTTTAGAGAACTCAATAAAGATTGTCTGCCCGATCCCTATCTGCATGAAGTTATAAAATCTGCGGATATCGTCCTGCCATGGATGGTTCAAAGATTTACTCCTTTGGTACATAAAGGAAGAGATCATGTCAGGGATCATATCATACAAGATATCGCCTGGTGCAAATACTATGGTGTTGATTATGTACCTATCGTCTATCCTGGATTCAGCTGGAGGAATTTATCTTTATCAAGACCTGATCTGGCAAGACATACTGCTTATGGGGCAATCCCAAGGCTGGGAGGTAAGTTTTATTGGGATTTGATCTATGCTTCAATTACGGCCGGTGCAGAGATGCTTTATGTTGCTATGTATGATGAAATTGATGAAGGTACAGCTATCATTAAAATTACAAACAATCCCCCAAATAGTGATGAAGCCCATTTCGTTGACAATGACGGAATGCCATCAGATCATTACTTGTTTCTAACCGGTATTGCCTCCAAGATTTTAAAAGATGAATTACCATTAGGTCCAATAATGCCGCAAAAATAAAATATCAACATATGACTTCAATTCTAAAATATTCAATCACTCCCTTATTGGTTCTTTCTTCGGGTGCATGCCTTTCGCAAGAGTCAAGTGCAGCAATACAAGAAGAAAAATCTCCTCCTAATATTATTGTAATCTTAGCAGATGATCAGGGCTATGCTGACTTAAGTTATAGTTCATTTTCAAAAGAAGAAGTTCAGACGCCACATATTGATGAACTAATTAAGTCTGGAATGTTTTTCACTGATGCTCATACTTCAGGATTGATTAGTGCTCCCACAAGAGCCGGACTATTAACAGGTCGATATCAGCAAAGACTGGGATACTGGGTTGGCGGTCATCAGGCAGGAGTTTCAGGCGAGGAAATGATGATACCAGAATACATGAATTCAAAGAACTATACAAGTGGAATTTTCGGCAAATGGCATGTTGGTTCTGCCAGTGAAGAATGGTGGCCTAAGGCACAGGGATTCGATACTTTCTATGGATTTCTGGGTCACGGAGCACATTCATATTGGCAACTCGATGAGGATACTGTTGATTGGGTAAACACAATGAGAACGAATGATGG
>JAGLSB010000125.1 GCA_023135955.1 Bacteroidales bacterium
ATATCATGCTCATATTTCAGTAGGAGAACTTCATTTACGTCCCATTTTGAATTTGAAGGATAAAAAGGATGTGGAGCTGTTTCATTCACTTGCAGAAGAGACTGCTCAATTAGTTAAGAAATATAAGGGTTCTCTATCAGGTGAGCATGGTGATGGTCGTTTAAGAGGCGAATTCATCCCTATCATGGTGGGAGAGGAGATCTACCAGTGGTTTAAAGATATAAAAGCTGTATGGGATCCCAGTGGAATATTCAATGCCAATAAAATTGTCGATACTCCTGCAATGAACACCTTTCTCAGGTATGAACCTGGTGTTCAAACCCCTGAAATTGATAATATTTTTGATTTTTCCAGGGATGGTGGATTTATGAGATCCATTGAAAAATGTAATGGTTCGGGCGATTGCAGGAAGACTGAATTAATTGGAGGACTAATGTGTCCCAGTTATATGGCTACCCGGGATGAGGGTAACACAACCAGAGCCCGTGCAAATGTACTTAGGGAATTTCTGTCTAAAGATGGAAAAATTGTATCATTTGATCATGAAGAAATATATAATGTATTGGATTTATGTCTTTCTTGTAAAGGTTGTAAATCCGAATGTCCTTCAAGTGTTGATATAGCAAAGATAAAGGCAGAATTCTTGCAACATTATTACGATAAGAATGGTATTCCATTTCGTACGCGGCTTATAGCATATATCACTACAATTAATAGAGTGGCCAGCATTTTTCCTGCCTTATTCAATTTAATTGTTGAACATAAATATATTTCAGGATTGATAAAGAAAGTGATAGGATTTGCTAACCAGAGGAGTATTCCAAGTCTGAAAAAATCAACTTTGCAATCCTGGATAAGGAAAAATCTGAAAAAACTGAACAAGGATGCAGGAATAAATGCAAGAAGAGTACATCTTTTTGTTGATGAGTTTACAAATTATAATGATGTTGAAATAGGAGTAAAAACTATTAAACTAATGACCTCATTGGGATACATAGTAAATATTGTTAAAAATACTGAAAGTGGAAGGACATTTATTTCAAAAGGTCTTGTAAGGACTGCTCAGCAACAAGCAATCTTCAACATCAATTTATATAAAGACTT
>JAGLSB010000126.1 GCA_023135955.1 Bacteroidales bacterium
CTGCTCCTTGACTTTCTTGGCATCCAATTCCCGTTCCAGTATATCGGCTCCAAAAAGTTCTTTGTACTCTTGTTGCTTTTCTTCAGGAAATACATTTCCAGGCTTTATAGTATTTACCATTATTAATCCAACTGCTATCGCAAAAACTGTAGTAGCGACATAGAGTCCAATTGTTTTCAACCCTATTCTTGATAGCTTTGAAATATCAGTCAAACTGGAAATTCCTTTAACCAGAGAAACAAATATAAGTGGAACTGCAATTAATTTTAATAGGTTTAAAAACATTGAACCCCAAGGTTTTACCCAATTTATAGTGAACTTTTCCCATCCAAATTGTACGCTAATAAGACCCCAGACAACGCCAAGTGCCATTCCTATTAAGATTAAAATCCAAAGTGGTGTTTTCTTCATGTTATTATAGATATTTAATCCATTTATACTTAAATTTTCAATGCATTGTACAAAATCTCTGCTGGATGAACTGCATCCCGTCCGGTTCCATCCTTGATCTGACTTCTGCAACTTGTACCTGGTGCAGCAATCAGAGTATTCTCATCGGCTTTCCTCACTTCTGGAAAAAGAACTAATTCTCCAACTTTCATTGAAATCTCATAATGCTCCTTTTCAAATCCAAAAGATCCTGCCATTCCACAGCAACCCGAAGGTATTTCTTCAACAAGGTAATTTGCCGGGAATGACAATAATCTAATAGTAGATTCTGTTGTAGCGATTACTTTTTGCTGACAGTGTCCATGTAATTTTATTAACTTTTCATCATTTGTAAACTGCTCTTTCACAATTCGACCAGCATCTATCTCTCTTAATAAAAACTCATCTAGCATTAGCGCATTTTTTGCAATTCTCACAGCAGATTCTTTTAATTCTCCAGAAACAAAATCAGGATATTCATCTCTGAAGCTCAAAATAGCACTTGGTTCAATGCCTATAAGTGGCTCATTATCTGCGACTAAGTCTTTATATAAATTGATGTTGAAGATTGCTTTTTGCTGAGCAGTCCTTACAAGACCTTTTGAAATAAATGTCCTTCCACTTTCAGTATTTTTAACAATATTTACTATGTATCCCAATGAGGTCATTAGTTTAATAGTTTTTACTCCT
>JAGLSB010000127.1 GCA_023135955.1 Bacteroidales bacterium
CCCCTAAAAGGTGGAGGCAAGAGTTTTGGAGGAGTTCATCAATAAAGGATAAACTATTCCCTCTCCTTTAGGGGAGGGTCAGGGAGGGGTAAAAGAAGGAAATAAAAATGAATAATGACTAATGACCTATAAAATCTAAAACATATGAAAAAGCTGACCATCATATTATTCAGCATTATTTTCAGTTTCAGCCTTTCCGGCCAAACAGAAAATTTGAGCTGTACAGATTGCCATGATACCTACATTCAACATGAGGTAATGCATGCTGTTGCTGCCGATGACTGTGAGACATGCCATATGTCTACCGGTAGCGAACATCCGCAGGATGGTGTAAAAGGCTTTGATCTGGGTGACGAAATGCCTGCTTTATGTTTTATGTGCCATGAAGAACACACAAAAGAGAACGTGCATGCGGTATCTACTGAATGTCTGATGTGTCATTCTCCCCACGGATCGGCTAATAAATCTTTATTGTTAAGTTCTCCACAATCTATACTATGCGCTGAATGCCACGATATGAGTTTGGTCGAAAAACGGGTAAAGCACGAACCTCTTGCCGATGGTAATTGTACAAGTTGTCACCACCCACATCAATCCGATTATTCTCAATTATTAAAAGCAGAAAAACCGCAACTTTGCTTCAATTGCCATGTATCTGTACAAATGGAAACCGGATTAGAAAACATTCACCCTCCTTTAGACGATGAATGTGCAAACTGTCACAATGTACACAGTACTGTAGACGACAAATTGCTTATTCAAAAAATGCCCGATCTTTGTTATAATTGTCACGATATGCAGACAACCATCGAAGAAGCTCCAGTAGATCATAAAGTGGTAAGCGATGGAAAAGGATGCTCAAACTGTCATTCACCCCATGCATCAGACCAGAGAAGTTTTTTACTTGATACAGAAAAGGAACTTTGTTTAAGCTGCCATAGCAAAACCATTGAAACTGAAGATAAAACTTTAAGCAATATTGGACAGACCTTAAAAAAAGGAAACTATATTCACGGCGTCATTGAAGGCGATGGCTGTATAGTATGCCATAATCCGCACTCTTCAGATAAATCTCTGCTTTTGAACGGAGCATTTCCTTCAGAAGAATATGTTGCTGCTACAGCCGAAAATTTCGATATCTGCTTTATGTGTCATGATTCACAGCTTATGACAGTTGAGTTTTCTGAATACACAACAAACTTCAGAAATGGGGATCAGAACATGCATTATTTACATATTAACGGCAATAAAGGACGTAATTGTAATCTTTGCCATAACGTGCATGGATCAGCATACGAGCACCTAATAGCTGATAAAGTTATGTTTGGGAAATGGGAAATGCCAATGGAATATAAATTGTTAGAAAATGGAGGAAGTTGCAAAACCGGATGCCATGCTGAGAAGAAATATATCAGATAAAATAAAAACATTTGAGAAAATCTTTGTGAAAAGAAAAACAATTTGTATTTTTAGAATGAAAAACAATTAATATTTATTGAAATCATGGCATGAAAGTTGATCTTTAATTAAATATTATCGTAAAAATAATAACCATGAAAAAAATGAAAGTAATCTTTTTATTTATCACAATTTTTGCTTGCACAAGTTTAACTGCACAGAACTTTAAATATATTGGTGCCGCTAAGTGTAAAATGTGTCATAACAAACCAGAAAAAGGCGAGCAGTTCAATAAATGGAGTGCAGCTCCTCATGCAAATGCAATGAAATCACTAAGTGCTGAAGAGGCCAAAGACCCTAAGTGCTTAAAATGCCATTCTACTGCTGGTCATGTCGATGCCGGTCTTGTTGCTACTTTAACTGTTGAAGAGGGAGTTTCATGCGAAACATGCCACGGTCCCGGAAGTGCTTACAAAGGGATGTCTGTCATGAAGAAACAAGAGCTTGCCCTTACCAAAGGATTAATTATTCCGGATGAAGCCTTATGTAAAACATGTCATAACGAAGAGAGTGCTCACTTCAAAGGATTTAACTATGCTGAAGCTTTGACAAAGATCGCACATCCAAATCCACTGGCTAAATAAGTAAGAAAAGATATTCTTTGTTTAAAAATCCTTTGTCGTAATTCGACAAAGGATTTTTTTTGTAGCTTTTTTTGAAGTTCAATCGAACAGTTATACAAATCACAAAGCTTTAGGAGGTTTGTCATTTTGTGAACAAAGAAAAAATACTTTGTCTGTGTTTTATTTACTTTCAATCCAGTAACTGCAAAGAATACGAGATTGCTTCGCCTCCTCCGTCGTCTCGCAATGACCACAACCACAAGGGAGTAGGGGTAAATAAGTTGGCGGCTTTGCCGCCAACTTATTTATCCCAACGCACCATAAAGTCGCCGTCCTTGCGAAGTCGCGCGAGGAACGAGTGCGACTGAAGCAATCTCGTTCTCTCCTTCAGCAATACCTGTCACAACAAAGGAGCCAAAGGCACGAGTGCGACTGAAGCAATC
>JAGLSB010000128.1 GCA_023135955.1 Bacteroidales bacterium
GTGGGCAAGCTCGACTGGGGCTTTTCAACCACACACGAACGACTAAAGCGCCACGGTTGGGATTATTATTATGGTTATTATGATCATCGACGTTGTCATGGTTTTTATCCACCTTTCCTATTTGAGAACGGGGAAAAAGTAATTATTGAGGGCAACACGCATAATGATTGTAGCAAGGAAAGTGAGCGCGACGAAAACGGTGGCTACGAAAAACGCTGGAATATGACGGGAAAAGAACATTATTCTCAAAACCTGTTCCTTGATAAATTGCTTCAATTTATTCGCGATAACAAAAATGAAAAGTTCTTTTTATATCATCCAACGCAGCTCCCTCACGGCCCAACATCTATACCTGAGATTCATATTGATTTTAGAGATAATCCGGACCTGACCGAGCTGGAAAAGGCCTATGCATCGATGGTTAAAATGCTTGACGATCATGTTGGAGTAATTGTGGAAGAGTTGAAAAAACAAGGAATTTATGAAAATACCCTAATCGTTTTTACCTCTGATAACGGCCATGAGATTTATTACCCAAGCCCTGGCAAAATGGATAAACCGGTTAGAAATATGCAAACCGGTGAGAAATTTGATAACCTTAATACAAAATTTTACAGTCATTTAGCTGGTGATGTTTTTAACGGGAACGATGGAATGGCCGGGCTAAAACGCGATAACTGGGAAGGAGGAGTTCGGGTACCGCTCATTTACCATTGGCCAGGAAAGATTGAAGGCGGAAAAGTGTTGAATCAAATGGTTGCAAACTACGACATACTATCAACTTTTGCCGATTTACTGGATGTTGAAGTTCTCAATAAAAAAGATGGTTTATCCTATTGGTCAGCATTCTTTGGTGATTCTACGGAAAAGCATGAATATGTAGTGTTTAATTCAAAACATGGTCCTGCTTTGGTTACCGCTGACGGTTGGAAAATTCGATATCAGAAAACAGCCGATATTTATCAACTTTATTTTTTGCCTGAGGATTATACCGAGTCCAAGAATCTGGCAGCCAAATATCCTAAAAAGCTTGAAAAGTTAAGGAAAACACTATTAATTGAATGTGGTGGAGAAACAGCTCCGCAAGAGCCGCGCTTAGAACCACTGTCATACTGATTTAAATAATTGTGCTAAATTTTAACAAGGAGGTAACCTAATCGAAATATATCGAACAATACAAATGATAAGACACACTTATCATTTATTAAAATGACAAAAAATATGAACCCCATTGTACATCCCTCATTATAATAAAACGCCGAGTTGTTTTATCCGTATGGGAGACTATAAGCTTATTAAGTTTTATGGAGATTATCTGGAAGAAAAAGATTTCAGTAAAATAATACCTGAGGCGAAAATAGAATTATATAATTTAAGAAATGATATATCTGAGCAATATGACCTGTCGGAAAGCATGCCGGAAAAGGTCAGGGAGATGGAAAAGATGCTAAATGAATGGTTAAAGGAAACGGGAGCAAAAATGCCGGTTAAAAATGAAAATTTTAATCCGGAAAAGTGGAGTTATGCCACATCCTGCAAAGTTGATGAAGATGGGAACATTATTCCAATTGAAAAAAGATAATTTTTAATAGCAAATATTGATAAGGAAAAATACTGGTTATTTTCAGAGCATAAAAAAAGAAGTTGCTTAATTAAACAACTTCTTTTTTTGATAGATTCTTCTTTTGAAAATTACTTAATTATAGTAAGCTTCTCCCTAAAGTACCTTGATCCAACCTTAACATAAACAAAATACATTCCCGACTCATAGGAGCTTAAGTCTATTATCAGATTGTTGTTTTCCATTGACTTGTTATAAACAGTTACACCGGCAAGGTTAATTATATTTACAAGCCTATCTGCATTAGCTGTATTTCTTAATTCCACACGCAAACTTGTCTTTGCCGGATTCGGATACATTTTAAACTCTGCCATTGCACCTTCAATACCACTTGCAAATGAAACTGTATAGTTAACGTTGGCAGTAGTCTCTAGGTCACCATCTGATACTATAAGCTGCAATGTGTAATCACCTGCAGCAGCAAAAGTAACATCTGTAGATAACTGATTTGCATCTGCAAATGTCACACTACCTGCATCCCCAGTTAATACTGACCATATAAAAGTCAATTCACTTGTGGTAGGTAAACCATCATCTGAAACTATTGCTGTTGTACTTGTTGCGATCCCTACATTAGCAACTAAGTCAGTAGTAGCAATACTTACATTTGGAGCAGTATTCGTTTGTTCTATAATGAATGTAAGATTATAAGACACTGTTGTAAATGCATCTTCAGATGTTACTTTTATAACATCATCATAAGCAATATTACCAACAGTTCGCTCAAGTCCTAACTTATCAACAATTATTAAAGTGGCCCCGGGGGCTATATCAATGTATGAACAGAACTTCTCAACTGCTGTACCACCAGGAATACCGGCAATAATCAAAGCTTCCTGATCAACATAATATACGCTGGAAAGTACAAAAGCATCGCTGGAAAGGGATTCTAATTTTAATTGATAAGCCTTTTTGTCCCCATTTTGAGCAACTACCTCAAATAATATAGCTTCTGTTGCTAATACATTAGAGTAAGCATTATTAAAGTTCAAAACTTTAAGTGGAACCAGGGCTCCTGCATCATCAAGAATATTCAAAATGGAAAGCTCTGATAAAGTGGATACATAGGAAAGCATTGTCTCTAGACTTGTTCCAGGAACAATGCCAGAGATCTCACCATCTCCAATAGTAATTCCTGAACCATTCTCCGCAACAAGGCCTGTATTGGAATCTAAGGCAGCAGTAGAGAGAAGATATTTGGTTACCGTCTTACCATCTTCAGCCGTTACTACAAGGCTGTCTCCTTCAGAAACTTGTGCAGACACATCTAACACTGCTCCATCTGCCCCACTTAATACTTGTAATCCTTGACTATCATTAGCCTTAATTAGTTTTGAAAAGAATACTTCAACAGTTTCCCCGTTGCTTAGCCCTATAATATTCAGATCTCCAAAATAGCCAGGGTCAACAGCATAATCTAATGAACTTACCGTAGAAATATATGCAGTTACAGGATCCAGGTTGTGATTACCAAGAGTAGAAGTATGAACTTCCCAGTCTATTTCTTCAATTTGTGCATTTGACCAGGTCCATTCTGAATCTTCAGGGCTTGTCCCGCTGGATTCGACATAATTTGGGTTTCCTTTCCAAATACTACTTTTCCTTTGCAATTTATGACCTTTATTGCCAGGCCAGTCATAACCTCCAATATCGGCAAAATCTGTTCCATCCTGATATCCCAAGGCATCTATCAAAGTTAGATCCTCCATATCACCAATTGCTTTATCCCCGGTAAGTATAGAATCATTCTCAATTCTGAAAAGATAATGAATCACATCTTTCTGACGGGTTAATAAAGCTGTATTAACAGGAAAGCTTAGTCCCCATTCATTCGGCATATCTTCAGGGAAGGTTATATCAAATTGATCCAAAGAAAAGTAAGTATTGTCTGTTACAATTTTTAATACCCCCCTTGCTGCAATATAGAATACATCACCGGGCTCAACTGAAGGGTCTACCGCATTATCGTATTCTAATACTTTGTAACCGGTAGTTCCCCATAAAGTCGGATCATCAGTAAACTTAAACCCCGGCACATAAAGTTTATAGCAATTTTCAAATGACAGATCTGCCTGAACAGCTTCAGCAGGATTTTTAACCTGAGCTGTTGCTATCAAATAGTTGCTCATATCCAAAACCTGATTTCCGGGATTGCATAATTCAAGAAATTCAGTTGTAGTTTTAAACTTATGTTGAAATTCTGAGAAGAAAGGATCTGCATAGAATTTTTGAAAGTCTTCATCGGCCACCATCTCAACAAATGTAATCGTGTACTCGTTTATTTCAAGACCCGATTCAGATGTTATAGTAATAGTAGTGGTTCTTTCTTCAAAACCCCCACTTAGAGAGATTGCCGGATCAATTTCTACAATGGCATTCAGGTCCTCTGCATAAGCCATTAGTGCAGGAATATTTTTTGTTCCCGGCCTTAGAGTAATATTATATTGATGTACATTAAGCGAAAATTCGGGAATGGTATCCCCATTTAACCAACTGAAGTCAAAATTATCAGCAGGAGTTATGTCTGGCCAGGTAATTGCGGTAATTGATGCATTATCATTGGGTATATAATCTTCGATATCAATAAAATATTCCTTAACAGCACCGCTTTTTGCAGTCACCTCTAATTTATCACCAAAAACAAGGTCAACTCTTTCTGTTCCGTCAACCCAAAGGATTTTTACACTGGCATCAGGAGTCCATTCAAGATATTTGAATAAACTATCTACCCTGGTAGCAAAACCAATGCTGCCAATGGTATCAATTCCGGGTATATCTTCAGTAACATAATATGGAGTTCCTCCAACAAGGGCAAGGGTTCCTGGTGGATCTTCATCCGGATCGGGATAATTAATGTTGTGTCTGGGAAAAACAAGATTCATATCATCCACTGGAGGTGAAACAGTAATTGTGAGTGATTGCTCTGTTAGCTCAGTTCCGGTTGCTTTAACAATTAATTGATCTCCCGATTGAATGATAGTATGCAGGGAATCTTCAAAAGAGGGATTTTCAACATATTGCCATCCCATTCCATCTCCAAATGTTAATTCCTGAACCAAGGAGTCTTCTTTATATATCCCCCAAGGTATGGTAAGTGTATTATTGACTAAATCAATACTTATTTCAGGATGACTCGTTGTAACATCAATAGGGAAAGCACCATGATTTTTAACTGTTCTAAATGGCAGTCCCGGATTCAAATGTTCAAGAAGTAACCACTCGGAATCAGAAGCATCTGTTCCCCTGGAATAATCCCAGTTACCCAGATTACCTTGTGGTATGGAGGATTTTCTCACCAGGGTATTGTTTTCTATAGGTTCTACAACTCCGGCAATAGGATATCCGCCTGTTATTTTTATACCTTCTCCGAATTCATCCAGGTTCCAGTTTACACAATCAATAATTATAGAATCAGTGTCAGAATATTTATACCACATAACGATTCCATATTTGCCGCCAAATGGTCTCATCACGAGATATTCCACACTGGATGAATCAATCAATACTCCAGATTCAAAAAGCTCCCCTTCTTCAGGCTGATAAATAAACCTGTCAGAAAGTTCTTGTATAGCAGTCCAGTTTTGTTCAGGCTCTTCATAAATATTTGAAACGACAAACGTTTCTCCGGCTTCAAGAATGGTTTCTTCAAAATACAACAGTTTGTTTAAAGCTGCATCTCCAATTCCACTTTGGAGTAGAAATCTGGAAAGATCGAGAGCAGAATCGCCCACATTACATAACTCAAAATAAGAATCAGTATGGCCGTCAAGTCTTGCTTCAGAGAATATAAGATCAGGGATTGTATCCTGAGCAATCGTTGTTAGAGGTAATGCCAATGTCAAAATTATTATTAATTGTAAAATACGTTTCATAATATTTTAGTTTAGTGATACGGTTTACTTTAAGAGATAATGATGTTACCAAAACATAAAATTAATCAAAATAATATCGATATACCATTATAAAACTTAAACTAATACAGTGTAACAGTGTAATTTAGTAAATCTATGATATTAAATGCTTAACAATGGGAATATTTTATTCCAGACAGGTAGAAATATTGTTTAAATTCAATATTTTATTCAGGCTGTTCAATCTTGTATTTCATATCGTACAGTCTTAACTGACGTGGTTTTCACTCAGCATCTTCCAGAAAAACCGGGTGTGGCAATGATACATCCCATTCGCCTAATTTTTTAAGCATGGTGTTCCTCACCCAAAATAAAACAAGTGCAGGTTCATCCCCGAGGGAATGAACCTGCACTTGCAAGAGTAAATATGCTATTTATTTAATCAGTTCTATTTTGAGGTCGTCTATCAGTATTGACGGACAAACACCGTCAAAACCACCTTTTCCAACCCACTGGGCAATCATGATTTTGGGCATCTCCTGACCGGCCTGAATAGTAGTTGGCGTCCAGCCAAGAGCTTCCGGATCCGGGTCAACATCACTAGAGCCTGTTCCGGTGGCAGGGAATTCATAACTTACAGTGCGCCATTCCGGAGATGCAGACACTTTTATTCCATACAGGTTATTATTTTTTGGATTAACAGCTGTAGGTAATAAGTATGATTCCACTCCATAAATTTTATTCGGGATACCATTTTCATCATCAACCACGCCAATGTGCATCGATGTTGGAGCAGGGGTCCTTATATTATAGCTGATCCTGTAACGCTGGCCTACAAGCAGTTCAAAATCCTGGAATACTATCTGAATTGACGCGCTTGATTCTAAAGTTGAAGGATCGTTCAGTTTAGCTTCAGCACATTTTGCCGGGCTTGAATAATCAATTGTTGATACAAGCAAGGTTCCCGGGCCATAGTCTGTATATTTAAATCTTGGGAAATAAAACGGATCCGCTGATAGATCAAAACCTTCATCAAGTCCGTCATAGTTTTCATCCATTATAATACTGTATTTCAGCAATGAATCAGCTTTCCCGAAATCAGAAACCGCTGAAGATTGTCCGCAGGGGCCAACAGCAATAAGGCTATATTCGGTATCAACCTGGGGAACATCAACATTATCGGCATAAGCGTTACCGGTAACGCTGTCATTCATTACCACACCATCCTTCATTACAATATAGTATTTGGCAAAATCGACATCGTCCCATGTAAGTTCAACCTTTGATTCAAATTCGCCGTCGGATGCAGAAAATGAAACCGGATCGGGCGGAACATCTCCTTTCCTTCCAACAGTAAAGGCAGAATCTATTGATGCCCCGTTTTCATTTTTAGCAAAAACCCAGTATTCGGTATCTACACTAACCGCCTCGGTATCGGTAAAGCTTGTATCGGCAATATTATCGGCGATCAATGAGCCGGCCCTGTAAATATCGTAGCCGGTTGTTCTAGTAGTAGGCTCCCATGACAATATCACCATATCGCAGTATTCATCATAAGAAGCTGTCATTAACAACGGCGCCAAGGGTCCGTCTGTCCTTTCTTCCGGCAAGTAGTTGGGGTCAAGGTCAAACTCACCTACAGTATCGAGCTTGGTACATGATCCAATAAATATAAGTGCCGGAACTATTATGAATATTAACTTTATTTTTTTCATAAGCATATAATTTAATTTATTTTACCAACCCGGGTTCTGGGTAAGATTTGAATTAATATTCGTTTCTTTATACGGAATTGGATAAAGATACATTTTATCATCCCACAACCTGTCGTCGACAATTATCTTTGAATAAGTAAAGCTACCATTATCTTCCAATATCTCTATTCCGTAAAGGTCCTCAGTTACATTATCAGGATTACTTTCATCAAAAAGCTGCCATCTTCTCACATCCCAAAAACGATGGTCCTCAAAGGCGAGTTCTACCTGGCGTTCCCTGATAATTACAGAGCGCAGCTCATCCTTTGTTAAACCGAAAACCGGGGGTAGTCCAGCAGCAGGCCTGCTTCTTATATTATTAAGAGCTGTTGTAGCGTCCATCAGGAAGCCTCCGGGAACATTAGTCGGCCCATATGCTTCATTAACTGCTTCGGCATAATTCAGATAAATTTCTCCCAACTTGAATAACACCCACATATGCTCTTTTGTGGTAACATTACTTCCTGAAATTTCAATATCCTGCCTAACATGCTTTTTAAGATAATATCCTGTTGGCGTAGCATCGGCAACGGGTAATCCGTTTGCTCCGCCGTAGAATGTTTCTACAGTGCTTCCTTTCCAGTCTGAACCATTAACAATAATTGTTTGCTGAAACCTTAAATCGCGATTATCGTATGGACTTGCGGGATCGAAAACAACACTTCCGGGAGCGCTCCATGTTCCGTTGTCATCGATAATAACATCATAACCGTCGATCGTTTGATATGCATCGACCAGGTTCTGGCTCGGGCAGGTAGCATTTCCGTTTGCTCCTTCAAAGCCCATTGGAAAGTTGGACCTTTCAAAACTGTTTGCATTCCCCTGCCGGCGTTCAAAAATCAACTCATTACTTTCGCGGTTATTAAAAACCCCCTGTGACATATCATTACTGTTATAATAAACATTTTCAAAAGAATAATTGAAATCGGTGTTTATTAAAAATTCATTTGCGGCAGCAGCGGCTGCTTCCCATTTAGTAACATCATTTGTGGGGTTATGAAGGGGGCTGGCTGAATAAAGCAGAGAGCGCACCTTCAGGGTCTGTACGGCTCCGGCAGTCACCCTTCCGGTTTCCAGGTAGATCATGTCGTTCCAGTCTGTGGGAAGAGAATCGCGAATGGCATCACATTCATTAACAATGTATGTAATTATGTTATCAAAGGGCGTTTTCTCAATGCTGTTTATAACGACAATATCATCAATTACACCGTCGGGCATTGGAACATCGCCATAACGTTTTGCCAGTTCAAAATAAAAGAATGCTCTAAGGAACCTTGCCTCATATTGATATTTATCAAAACGGGCCATTTCATCTTCATAGGTATCGATATACTGATATTCTTCGTAAGTTCTGCCATTGATATATTCGAGGAATAAATTTACCGACCTGATGCCTGAGTAGTAATTGGCCCAGTTTGCATCGAGAGAATTAAATGCTGACCACTGTCCATTTGTAAATTCCTGAACATCTGTATTTTGCTTTACATATTCAGCTTCATCAGATGCCGCGGACCTCATGGCGCCATCCACACTGGAATAATCGGTTGGAAGGCGGTTATAAATGTCGGCAAGAAACTGACTTGTTCTATTAAAATTACTGAAAATATCTTCCGGATCATCATAAAACGATTGTTCTGAATAGTCCAGCAACTCACACCCTGTTATGAGTGTAAATGTTAATAAAAAATATAGAATTTTTCTTTTCATGTCTGTGGTGTTTTAAATTAAAATCCAACACTTAACCCTACATTGAAAGATCTCAGGGTCGGATAAACTTTTCCGGTTTCCTCGGGATCAACTACCTGTATCTCATCTATTGAAAACAGGTTATGGCCCCTCAGGAATACTGTGGATCTTTCGAGTTTCATGTTTTTAAGTACATTTTCAGGTAGCTGATAATATATCTGCAAGGTCCTTAATTTAAGGAATGAAGCATCCCTTAACCATATTGTACTGTTACGATAATTATTATCATTATTCTCAGGTGTTAGCCTGGGAAGTGTTGCTGTTTCCTGGGTTGCGGGCGTCCATCTGTCGTTTGAAAAGCTTGTGATATTATTGTTATTATACAATGGCCAGAATATTCCGGCTGTATTTAATATCTGACTAACATTTGACACTCCCTGGAACAGAGCATCTACTCCCAATCCTTTATACTCAAGGTTTAAAGTAAAAGAATAAGAAATTTCAGGAAGAGTGTTATGTCCAATTGCTATCACATCAAATTCATCGATCCTGTCATCCCCGTTCTGATCCACGTATTTAACATCGCCCGGCTTTAACACCTGTGTAAAAGTATATAAAACACCGTTGGGAGAAACATTATCAATTCCGCTCAGACCGTCATCGGTGCCCCATAATCCGTCATCCTGAAGTCCGAATATCTGACCAACCGGCAAACCTGTTCTTTCCAGGTAGTCCCATTCACGGAATGTTTCATTCTGTTCAATGATCTTGTTCCTTGCAAAGGAAGATTGAGCTCCGAAAGAATATTTAAATTCGCCCACCGAATTACTCCATAGGGCAGATACTTCGACACCTTTATTCTCAACAATACCATCAGTCACCTGTGTAGAAGCCACACCGATTACATTGGATGTGGAATTTGATTCGGAAACGAGTATTTCGCTTCGTTTTTCATAAAATGCATCAATATTCAGCCTTAGCTTGCCAAAAACTTTAGCATCCAGGCCTATATTGGAGATAAAGGCTTTTTCAGGATCTATATCCGGGTTTGCCCTTCTGTTCTCTTCCAGGCCACCAAGGCTCTCATTTTCATCGGTGTAGAGATAATTTTGTCCACCGCTGAATTTTGGAATATGCAGGTGAAACACATCAGGTTCAAGACCTACTAAACCCGTAGAAGCTCTTAACTTAAGATAGTCAACAGCACCAACGTTTTCCATGAAGCTTTCTTTTGATATCATCCAGCCCATTGAAACTGCCGGGTAGAAGCGGAAATGATCTTCTTCAGGAAGAATATTATTCCCACTGTACGACATAGTTAAACCAGCAAAATATTTATTATTGTAGGAGTAGTTTACCAGTCCTGCATTATTAATCCTGTGATAAGTTGTATTTTGTCCATCACCTACTTCAGAATTTGCATGGAAGAGAGCTGTGGCGTTCAATGAGTTCAGTCCCCATTGCTTATCGTAATTTAATTTAAATATACTGTTTGCCCGTCGTAGCTGCCCTCCAAAAGATGTATTAAATGCCAGAGCCGTGTTTTCACCGTAATCAGTTATGATCTCATTATAGGTTAAGCCATTAATTTCATCAATATCAGCGGTACGGTACGAGTACACAAAATCCCTGGTTTTCTGGTCCCAGTAAGAAACATTGTTATCGAAGGAAACTGATGCTGATGCAGAGAGTCCTTCAGTAATAGCTTTCAGGTCCTGGGTTAAGGTAAGGTCCGCATAATAGGTACGTTCATGAGAAGTTGCATAACCTGTTTCATAAACCTCTGCGATCGGGTTCTGTGTATAGGTTGGTGAACCACCCCATAATCCATCGCTGTAATATACCGGGAAAGCATTTGATGGTATATTATACAAGTTTGAGAAAAGATTTGCCGATGTTGCCTTCCCCGGCCTGTTTGTTCCTGATACACGTCCGGCAAGGTTAAATTTCAACATTGTCGTTTTAGTTAATTCAATATCGAGGTTAGTGCGAATATTTGCCCTGCCGTAGTTCAGCTGAGTAGAATAAT
Organism: Bacteroidales bacterium; assembly: GCA_023135955.1. Classification (GTDB taxonomy): domain Bacteria; phylum Bacteroidota; class Bacteroidia; order Bacteroidales; genus JAGLSB01. The sequence goes on from JAGLSB010000128.1 coordinate 10,942, forward strand.
TATTCATGTCCAGCGATTGGTCGAGCAGGCCCTCACCTCCAAGATAGTTCATTGAAACAAAGTAACGGGTCCTTCCTTTACCCCCCCTGAATGTTGCATTGAAATCATCGATATAACCATATTCTCTCAAGGCTTCATCGAACCAGTTTACACTAGAGTAATAATCGGGGTAAGTACCATCTTTGTATGCATCAAGCTGTTCTTTTGTATAGAGATAATCCTGTCCGTCAAGAAAAAGGGCCTCGTTCATGGCATTTGCATAACCATAAGCATCGAGCATCTGAGGTAGTCTGAATGGCTGGTTAAAACTTCTTTCGTAAGAAACATCAACACTCAGTCCCTCCTCAATACCCCTTTTTGTAGTTACTAAAATTACTCCATTTGCACCACGCTGGCCGTATAATGCCAAAGCCGAAGCGTCTTTAAGTACAGATATGCTTTCTATTTCAGCAACAGTAATTGCTGCCAGTGACCTTTCGAAACCATCGATAAGAACGAGAGCGGCAGAGGTATTGCTGAGATTTGACTGTCCTCTTACTCTGAATGTGACTGATTGTGTCCACCAGTCACCCCCGTTTTGCATTACTGTTAATCCCGGAATCTGTCCATATAATGAATTGCCGGGATTGACGGTAAAAAATTTGGATAAATCTTCTGCAGTGGCAACCCCAACTGCAGCTTTGTTTTCATCGGCAGCAACTGAAATGTCATACCCCAGATGAACCTGAGACGAATCCGCAGGTTGTGCATGCATCGGTACAAGTAGCAGTATGCTGCTGAATGAAACGAATAGAACTTTTAATATATTTCTGATATTCATATTTCAATATTTTTTCTGTTTAACATACTTTCTGCATGATTACCATCCCGGATTTTGCACAAGGCCATATCCTTTTTGTATTTCATCCAGCGGGAAGGGTAACATGAACCACTTATTATCAAAAGTTGCCCACCATGCCCTTTGATTGAATGATATTTCGGGATATGAATATGAATAACTTCCGTCGGCATTTTTCTCAATCCATACATTATGTAATGGTTCCGACAATGCAGAAGCCAGTTTATGACGGGTGATATCGAACCATCTTACCTGTTCAAACCCGAATTCAGTTGCCCTCTCAATAAGTATCTGATCGCGCAGGGATTCTTTATCCCATGCCTGAACATCCTCAATATTTTTAAGGCCCACACGATTTCTTACCTTATTAATGTATGTAAATGCTTCAGCCATATTTCCAAGCTCATTTTGTGCTTCAGCATAAGAAAGGTATATCTCAGGAAGCCTGATATAGGGGAACTGGTGTTGGCTTACAGGAATGCCCGCCGTAAAACCGGGCACAAACTTCCTGACAACTGTTGAACCAGAACCATTGGTACGCCGTGGCCCCTTAACATGCTTGGCCCATGCTCCATCAAACTGGTTCTTCCAGTTTTCAATCTGTTCTCCTGCCCAGGTGTCATCGACACACTGCAGTGTTTCATAAAGCCTGGGGTCGCGGTTAAAGCTTCTTGCATCTCCATCTCCTTCACTTCCAAGCGGGTCCGTAAACTCATCCCAGCCGGAAGCAGGATCAGTAATAGGCGTTCCGTCTGCCATAGGGAACATACGCATAAATTCGTTGGTACCTGTACCTCCACCATAATTTAAGTTAATATCATACATATTACCACCCCAGCGGTCTGGCCCTGAATAACCATCGCGAATACTAATCAGAATTTCAGTACTGCTCCTGTCTATATAGGCCTGCTTAAAGGCTTCTCTATAGCCCCACACATCGTTGGTTAAAGGCATGACCAATTCAAATCCACCCTGCATTTCAATCATATCAATCAACTCCTTTGCTGCATCGGAGGCTCTTTGATAACGATCAAGCTGAAAATCTCCATACCAGCTCAATTTCTCATCTGCGGCCCCACCCTGCACATAGGGCTCTGAGTCGTTAAATATAGGGCTGGCGGCGAATAGCAACAGCCTTGTTTTTAGGGCCATGGCACCTGCCTGGGTAAAACGTCCTTCCCAGTTACTCATCTCAGCTTCTGAAACCGTCCATGGCAAATCAGGAATAGCTTCGTCTATTAGGTTAACTATAGAATCGACTGTGGCCCCTACGGTCATCCTGGGGTTTGTATAGTCATCATCAACAGAATAGCTCTTGCCAATCCATGGAACACCACCATAATTTCTGAATAACTCGGTCATGTTATATGCAATAAGAACCTTAGCCTCTGCACTTAGGCGACTCTTTTCAGCTTCACCCATATCGGGGACCTTATGAATATTATCAATTAAAATATGACAATTCCGGATAGACGTGAATGTCAGAACCCCTCTGCTGGGATAATCGACAAAAGGAAGCGTTACAAGCGGCCTTAGCCAGTGTTCAGAATAATCGGAATCGGCAGAGGCATTTGATGAATTTATTACCCCCGGGTAATACATTTGTACAATACCTCCCCATGTCATATAATTATGGGAAAGGTCGGTAATATCGGACTGTAGTTGCTGTCCTATGCCATTGCTGATTCCCTTACGGATCAAACCGCTTCTTAAGGAACGGTACGAATACCAGAGAACCCTTTCGGCATACTCGGCAGACGAGAACATTGTATCAATGGTCACATCTGTACTCTCTGGTTTTTCCAGGGAGCTCAATCCAATTTCCTCACAGGCTGTATAATATTGTAATATAAATACAGCCCCTAAGATAATTGTTATATATCTTTTTACTTTCATGGTATTACTGTTAGAAATTAAATTTGACACCCATATTATATACTTTTATCATTGGATATAAACCCGATGCGGAGGGTGAAGATTCCGGATCATAAAAAAAGAAGTCGCTAAATGTTAGCAGGTTATAACCATTAAGGAATAATCTAATACCATTTATTCCTGCCCTCTGAAGTGATGCAGATTTAAAATTATATCCTATTTCAAGGTTTTTCAGCCTGAAGTAGGAAGCGTCCACAATCCAGAGGTCGGAGTTCCTGTAGTTATTATCCGCACTACTTTGTGAGAATCTTGGGAATATTGCGGTTTCTGCTGTTTCCGGTGTCCACCTTCCATCATATAAATAAGTAAACAAGCCCCTGTTTTGTCCGCCAAAAGGCTCTCTGAAATATGAGGGAAGAATTCTGGATGTATTCTTCACGCCGGTAAAGGTCACTGAGAAATCGAAGCTCTTATATTTAAAGAAGAGGTTCAGTCCGAGATTATATTCAGGTATTCTTGTTGAATACCCTACCGGCTGCTTGTCCAGGTCATCAATTTTACCGTCTCTGTTCAGGTCTTCATAAATAACATCGCCGGGATATCTTGTACCAATCTGATCGACATAATTAACATCTTCGCTGGTATTGATCGTATCATTGAAAAATCCTGTTGCTATATAGCCGAAAGGTTGTCCAACCGGATTTCCTGTTTCATAAAGATAATCATGAGGCTGTGGAATTTCATCTTTTTGCATAATTTCGTTTCTTGCATAAGACATATTAACCCCTATTCGATAAAGAAGGTTCTGGCTTACTTTATGATTCCACTTAAGATCAATTTCAAATCCTTTATTTTCCACTTCGCCCATATTAATAGCAGGAAGGTTTGCGGCAACATAATTTGGCATTGTATTCCTTACAATAAGAATGTCTTTCCTGTACTCTTTGAAGTAATCGGAGCTAAGGCTTAACTTTCCGTTAAGAAATTTTGCATCAAAACCATAGTTTTGTTTAATAGCCGTTTCCCATGTTACATCAGGATTACCAATTCTCAACTCTGTTGCTCCTGGCTGGTCGGTAGGATTATCAATCCCAAAATTATATCCCGAAGTAACGTAATCCCATGAATCGGGTAAATAAAGGAACCTGTTACTTCCAAGCCTGTCATTTCCTACAAGCCCGTATGAACCCCTAATCTTCATATAATCGATAAAACCAACGCTCTGCATAAAGTTTTCCTCCGTTAAAATCCAGCCCATTGAGGCTGCAGGGAAGAAACCAAATCTATTTCCTTCAGGGAAGTTTTCGGAGCCATTATACCCCATGTTAATATCGAAAAGATATTTAGTGTCATAATTATACGTAATCCTGGACACTACACCCAGTGTACGTCTTGGAATATCATTATAAATACCACCGGGATAATGAGATACCCTTTGGTTATAGAGCAACAAAGCTCCGATATCATGACCGCCAAATCTCCTGTTATAATCAAGAGCTGCTTCCATGTACCAGTTTCTTGCCTTACCGGTATTTTCACTGTAATTCATTTTCCCTTCATCGCCGATTTTTTTGTAAACTATTTGCGTTGAATCGCCTGGCATATATATTGCTTCAAAACGATCGGGGCCTGAAGAAATACTTTTAGTGTGAGAATAATTTGTATTATAGGATCCCTTCGTCCTGGCTTTCAGCCCGGGAGTGATAAAATCAAGCTCCTGGATCAGATCGATATCAAAATCGAGTGAATTAATGGTCTGATTATCATATCCCTTGCCAAAAAAGCCTGAAAGAGGATCACGAAGTTCAAGTGTTACATTATCCTGTGATGTTGACACCCATTGTCCGTCAACAATGCCTGAGCCTGCCATTGGCTGTCCCCAGTTTGCTTCCTTCCACATTCCATTATCCCTTTCCTTTGGTGTGTTTCTGACCTCGGTTCTACCACCAACAGTAAGTTTTAAGAGTGTTAATTCGGTTATATCGATATCCAGGTTAGAGCGGTAATTATACCTGTTGAAGTTAAAATTCTGATTAAATCTGGGATCAAGATCCTTCAACTGTCCTCCCTGTGATGTATATCCCAATGCTGTGAAATATCGCACTTTCTCTGTACCACCTCTTATTGTCAGGTTGGTTTTGGATTGCGGGGCATAATCTCTAAACATGTAATCATACCAGTCCATGTCAGGAAAAAGGATATTTCCTCCATCTTCAAAAATTTGCAGAACATCGTCTGTAAAAACATTTGTTGAGGCAGGGTTTCCATCGTTAACATTTCTTTCATTATGACCAAGAGCATAAATCAGGCTGTTCGATTTATCCAGCATCATTGTTGGTTCCTGGAAACCAAATGAACTGCTGACAGATATCTTTGCCTTTCCAACTTCACCTCTTTTGGTAGTAACTATAATAACCCCGTTAGCACCTCTAACACCATAAACTGCTGTGGCGGAAGCATCCTTAAGGATAGTAACACTTTCTATCTCCTCCACATCAATTTGGGAAAAAGGACGCTCAACCCCATCAACAATGATCAATGGAGAGGCATCGTTAAGAGTAGCAATACCCCTGATATAAAGCGATGCCTCGTCGGCCCCGGGTTGTCCGGAATTCTGTATGGCAGATATACCGGTCATTTTCCCGGCCAGAGTGTTCGTAACACTTGTTACGGGTGACTTTAATAACTCTTCGCTGGAAACAGATGAAATTGCGCCAGTTACAGTTACTTTGGTTTTCTGTCCGTAACCTATAACCACAACTTCAGCGAGACCGATTGCGTCCTCGATCAGAGTAACATTAATTGTGGTTCTGTCGTCAACAGTAATTTGCTGGGGAATTAATCCAACAAAAGAAAATTGCAGTGCTGACCCCTTTTCTGCCACAATAGAATATTCCCCTTCAAAATTTGAAACAACCCCCTCATTTGTTTCAACAATGAAGACGGTTGCGCCTGGCAATGGAATGCCGGCTTCGTCAGTAATAACACCGCTTATTACCTGCTGTGCCTGAACAGATAAACCTGCAGCCATTAACAGCATGGTAAAAATTAGTGTTTTAAGAACATTTTTCATATGCATTTAAGATTGAATTAGTAGTTTTTCATTTCATATTTAAGCAATGTATAACCCAACAACAAAAAAATTTCCGGGTTAATAAGTTCATAAGATTTATTAAGGAGACTTAAAAATAAAGAGTGGTGTTGTAATTTTCCTTTTCATGATAAATTAGTTTTAATAGTTGTTAATAATATAAATATTCGTTAAAAATTAGTTCAGACTCTAAAAATTATATCGACCGGAAATTTTTCACCCTACTAACTTAGAATATAACAACCAATCATACTAATCAAATATTAGCAAGTATTGGGCATATTTATTGCAAAAAGTAAAGCATACTTTATTCAGTAAAAGGGTTGAAATGATTCAGACCTCCAATTTAGATTGCTGGTATTCTGACTATTATAGCGATCTTTTTTATATCTGTTAATATCATTCCCGTATTTAACAAAAACAATACTTGTTCTCTTAATCCTGCCTGCTAAGAACAAAAATACGTGATTTCATATTACCCCTGTCTGCAACACTGATCACATATATACCATTATTAATATCGTTATTAATATTGAATGAGACATTATTTGGCCCCGTAATTAGTTCAAAATTCTTACTCTCTAATACTCTTCCCGTTAAATCTGTAATAATAAACTTATATGTTTCCTTTGAGGAGGCCGTAAAAGTAATATTTAA